>DATDOL010000102.1:0-11191 GCA_035293265.1 Ignavibacteriaceae bacterium
TTAGTGTCCTGAACTTTTTACCTGCAATTACTAAAATTCGTCAATGGAGTGATAGAAAGAGGAAAGTTACTGAACCATTATTCCGCGGATATATATTTATTTATTCTAATGAAAAAGAACGGCTCATTTCTCTTGAATTGACATCAATAGTTAGATGTATTTGTAATGATGGTAAACCTGCAGTAATTCCTGAATGGCAGATAGATAGTGTAAAAACACTACTTAAATTTGAAACTGCAATACTTGTTCATAATGGATTATTTCCTGGAAGAAAAGTAATTATAAAAAGCGGACCATTTAAAGGGATGATTGGAATTGTTGTTAATAGTGAAAGGGGAAAGTCGGTTGCTGTGTCCATAGATTTATTGAACAGATCGGTGATCACAAGACTTCCGGATGAAAGTATAGTTGAATTTATTTAATTCCTCAAGCTGAATTCTTAAATCCGTCGAAGAATCCTTAAAAGATTATTTTGTATAAATGAAAACCTTATTAGAAAAAAAAGCCCGTTGAATTTTCGGGTTTTAGTACACCCGTAGGGATTCCTCCAAAGTTCCGAAGGAATGCCTTTGGCAGAGTCCCTTCGGGAGAACCCCAAACCCTCTGATCCCAAATATTATTGTACACCCGAAAGGATTTGAACCTTTAACCTTCTGATCCGTAGTCAGATGCTCTATCCAATTGAGCTACGGGTGCAAAAAAACTTTCCAAATATATTGCTTCAATATTTGATTTACAATTCAACTTATACTCCGGGCTGAGATTTATATGTTCCCTTCGGGTTAACCTTATTTTTTTATATTTTTATCCATCAAATATTCCTTCATAAAGGTTGAGTTATGTTTAAAGGTACAGGCACGGCATTAATAACTCCATTCAGGCAGGATCAGTCTGTTGATCTGGATTCATTGAAAAAAATAGTTCAGCATCAGTTAAATGCCAACATCGATGCACTTATTGTTTTAGGAACGACTGGTGAATCACCAGTTATAGATTATGACGAAAGAAGAAAAATAATTTCTGTTGTTGTTGAAGAGGCAACAGGAAAAGTTCCGGTGATTGTGGGAACCGGATCAAATAATACTAAAAAAGTTATTGAACATAATAATCAGGCTGAAGATCTGAAAGCTGATGGATTGCTTATAGTCAACCCGTATTACAATAAAGGTACGCAGGAAAGCCTTGTTGAACATTATAAATTTATTTCATCCAAAACTGATCTCCCGATTATTTTATATAATGTCCCATCAAGAACTGGGATGAACATTTTACCGGAAACTGTGATTAAAATTCACAATGAATGTAAGAATGTTATCGCAGTTAAAGAAGCTTGTAGTGATATATCCCAAATTGCAAAATTATTTGCAATGAAACCGGATTCACTTTCTGTTTTATCTGGTAATGATGATCAAACATTATCTATTATGGCTCTGGGTGGTGATGGTGTGATTTCGGTTTTTTCGAATCCATATCCTGTGCAGATGAAAAGAATAACTAATGCAATGTTAATTAATGATTTATCAGAAGCACAAAGATTCAACAATCAATACTTAAGTATGATGAATGCACTTTTTGTTGAAACCAGCCCGTCACCTGTTAAATATGTTATGCACCGGCTTAAACTTTGTGAAAATGTTTTGAGGCTTCCGTTATTGATTGCCTCACCAAGGGTAGAGGAAATTCTAGATCAAGAGATCCAAAAAATTTCAATAATGTAAGGATTATTCTATAAATGAAATATGGTTTGATTGGTGCATCAGGAAAATTGGGGAAAGAAGTCATAAGTCTATTTGCAGAACACAACCACGAACTTGTTTTCACTTTTGATCTGAAGGGGGAATGGATTGAATCAAATCCGCAATTGCTAATCGATTGCTCGCTACCTGATGCTTTCTCTAAGACACTGGAGTTTGTTAGTAAATTTAAAACACCTTTAATAATTGCTACAACAGGGTTAACCGATAATAATATTAAGCAACTTAAAGAATTGGCGAAATCTAAACCTGTTGTTCAAAGTTACAACTTCTCCTTAGGGATTCAGATTTTACTTCAGCTCACAAAAAAAGCTAATGAATTACTGCCTGATTGGGATGTTGAGATTTCAGAAACACATCATCGTTTTAAAAAAGATAAACCATCCGGAACTGCAAAAATGTTGAAAGAAATTTTTGGAAACAGGGAAGTGAGCACTACTTCACTTCGCCTTGGCAATGTTACAGGCGATCACACAGTTAATTTTGCTGGTTTGGGGGAAGTACTTTCAATTCAACATAGGGCTCTGTCAAGGAGAACTTTTGCCGAAGGAATTTTACTCTCAGCAAATTTTGCATTATTAAAAAAGAACGGTTTTTATTCATTTTCCGATGTTGTTTTTGAAAACATATAATTGATTAAGATTATTAATAAAACCGGTTAAGACATGGACTCTTACGAAATAATAAAAACAATTTCTGAAGCTAAAAAGAAAACTCCTGCAAAAATATATCTGCAGGGTGACCTGAGTAGAATCAATTTTAGTGAACTTGATTTTTATGGTTCATCTGTCTCCGGTATTTTGTTCTGTGAATACTCGGAGTGGGAAAAGTTCTTAAAGGTAAACAAAACTCATTTAACAAAATACAGGATTGAAGTTGATCGGCGTAACTCAGCTATTCCAATGGCAGATCTTATAAAGTATAATTGCAGAATCGAACCTGGAGCTATCATCCGTGATATGGTCGAGATTGGAGATCATTGTGTAATAATGATGGGTGCTGTACTTAACATCGGCGCAGTAATCGGTGAGAGAACAATGATTGATATGAATGTAGTTGTTGGTGGAAGAGCAATTGTTGGAAAAAATTGTCACATCGGAGCCGGGACTGTGTTAGCAGGAGTTATTGAGCCGCCGAGTGCTGATCCAGTCATAATTGGGGATGATGTTATGATCGGGGCAAACGTTGTGGTTCTCGAAGGAATAAAAATCGGGAATGGTGCAGTTATTGCCGCTGGATCTGTTGTAATTAAGGATGTTGAACCTTACTCTGTAATGGTTGGGGTCCCGGCAAAAATGATTAAAAAGGTCGATGAAAAAACTAAGAGTAAAACTCAGCTGATGGAAGAGTTGAGGAAATTATAGTGGCTGTCATCGTTCAGAAATATGGCGGCAGCAGTCTGGCTGATGTCGATAAGCTTAAGAAAGTCGCCCAGCTGATAGCTGCAATTAAGTCTGTTGGAAACCATGTAGCTGTTGTCGTTTCGGCAATGGGTAAAACAACTGACTCATTGATTCAAATGGCTAAAGAAATTTCAACTAATCCGCCACACAGAGAGATGGATATGCTCCTGAGTACAGGAGAAAGAACAACAATGGCGCTACTTTGTATTGCACTTAATGAATTGGGAATCAGTGCAATCTCATTAACTGGTTCTCAAGCTGGTATAATAACTAATGACAGACACAATGATGCGCGGGTAATTGAAATCAGACCTGTCAGAGTACAGGATGAACTAGAAAAGGGTAAAGTTGTTGTAATAGGAGGATTTCAGGGAGTTAGTTACAAACGAGATATAACTACTTTAGGTAGAGGAGGATCTGATACATCTGCAGTTGCTTTAGCTGCTGCATTAAATGCAGAAAGATGTGAGATATATTCTGATGTTGATGGAGTTTATACTGCTGATCCAAATATAATCAGAGATGCAAAACATTTACCTGAAATATCTTATCAGCAAATCCAGGAAATGGCAGAGTCGGGAGCAATGGTATTGAATGCTCAGGCAGTTCAGTTTGCTAAGGAAGCAAAGATCGCTCTTTACGCTAGAAGCACTTTTAATCCAGGCAAAGAGACAATAATTACTGATATACCCATTAACGAACTTTCTGGTGTACTATCTGTCGTTTACGAACATGAAATTATAAGAGTGTATATCTATGATTATTTTAAGATTGATTGGGTATTAAAATTTCTTGATGAAAATCAAATACCGGTTAAAGAATTTCAACTTTCTGGTTCCCTTAAAGATTCAAGACACAAGTGCTCTTTTATTATTTCAACCAAGAATATCTATGATTGGGATAATGTGAAAGATGTATTACTGGATAAATTGCGGGATGATATTTACATCAATGAGAGTCTCGGAGCGCTTTCAATCATCGGAGAAGGATTCAGCAGGCATAACCAGGTATTGATAGAAACGTTAAAACTTCTCGAAGAGAATAATTTAGATTATTACGGTGTTGGAACAACTTCGTTCAGGATATCAATTCTGGTTGAACGAGATTTGCTTGAAGAAGCAGTTAAACTTTGTCATAATTATTGGATCAAATAATTCAAAAATTTTGCTACGAACAATTCATATCGAAATCCTTCCAAAAGAATTTAGAAATCTTCCCTTTCTACAAAATCCATTCTGCAGCTTGAACTTTTTCCACTTTAATATTGTTTAAAGTTTTGTATTATTAAAAGTACTTATAAATAAATTAGTAATTAATGAAAGTTTTTGAGGCAATCTTTCTTCTAATATTCGTATCATCTTTCAGTTACCCGCAAGAAAAAAAAGGAAATGGAAACTTCCCTTCCGGAAGTATTTCAGGAAGGGTATTCGATGCTTCAACAAACCATTCTATCGAATATGCTAACATCGTTGTCTTTTCACAGGCAGATTCTTCAATGGTAACCGGCGGAGTTACTGATTCAAACGGTGAATTTGAAATATCAATTCAGAGAGCAGGCAGATTCTATGTTGAAGTCAGGTTCATTGGCTATGATACACAAACTTTTGAAACTCAAATCAATCCGGAAAATTTAAGTGTTGATCTTGGAAACATATTAATTCATCCAACTTCAGTTGCACTTGAAAATGTTGTTGTGCAGGGAGATAGATCTCCTGTTACTTACCAGATAGATAAAAAAGTAATAAATCCCGATCAGATACAAACCGTTATTTCCGGTAACGCATCGGATGTTTTAGCAAATGTTCCATCAGTTCAGGTAGACATCGAAGGGAATGTTAGCTTACGTGGCAGTCAAAGTTTTACAGTTCTGATTGATGGAAGACCATCTGTCCTGAATACTCAAGACGCACTTCAGCAGATAGCAGCAAGTTCTATTGAGAGAATTGAAATCATCACAAACCCGTCTGCAAAATACGATCCTGAAGGAACGGCTGGAATTATAAATATCATCTTAAAAAAAGGTAGCAGCGAAGGTCTTAACGGAATTATTAATGCAAACGCCGGTATGAATGAAAGTTACGGTGGTGATTTTTTATTCAATTATCAAAGCTCGAAGATCAGAACCAACATTGGATTTGATTATAACAAAAGATTTTTCCCCGGTGGTCTTGAACAATCAAATACACAATATCTTACAAGCAACGCCTCAACTGTTAATTCCACAGGAGATATCGAAAGAGGAAGAACTAATTATGGGGGAAGGGGAGGAATTGAATTTTTATTTGGAGCAAGTGAAATATTAAGTTTTGGAGGAAGAGTTGGCAAGCGAGAAGGTCAGCATTTTACTAATCAGGATTATCTTCATACTTCTTCGATAGAGCCTGCAGATTCCAGTTATACAGGCACAAGTGAAAGAAACCGCGAAGGTGTTTATTATTCGCTCAACTCTAATTATTCACATAGTTTTAACACTGATGGTCATCAACTTTTGGCAGAATTGTTTTTCAGCAGTCAGGAATCCGATGAATTAACAACTACATCAGAATTCAATCAAGCTATTCAAATAAGCGGTAAGGAAACTACAGAAACTGGTCCTTCAACAGATTTACGCGGAAAACTCGATTACACTTTACCATTCAATGAGTTTAGAAAATTCGAAGCTGGGTACCAGGGTGAAATCGATTTGTCTGACGAAACCAATGAGCTTTTTGAATTCAATCCTTTAAATGGAGAATATGAATTTCAATCACAATACAGCAATGTCAACGAGTATACTGAAAGTGAGCATGCTTTATATTCTCTATATGCTGATATGATTTGGGATTTGCAAGTTCAGGCTGGATTAAGAGCAGAATACACTTATCGTGATATTAATGTCCCGACTCAAAATCAGTCATTCAATTTAAATCGTATTGATTATTTTCCAAGTCTTCACACTGCTTATAAATTTAATTCATTATCGACTGTAATGGTAAGTTATTCTCGAAGGATAGAAAGGCCGAGTGGCTGGTCGCTTGAGCCGTTTGATACTTGGATGGACGCAAATAATGTTAGAAGAGGAAATCCTGATCTTCAACCTGAGTTTATTGATTCTTATGAAGCCGGGATACAATCTGCTTTAGGTGAAGTTTCAGTCTCAGCAGAGGTGTATTACAGAATTACACACGATAAAATTGAAGAAGTGAGATCTGCAGTTGATGAAAATGTAACACTCACTACTTTTGAAAATGTCGGGGAAGATTATTCACTTGGCGCAGAAATGATGCTGATCTTCAATCCTCTGAAATTCTGGAATGTAAACCTGATGGGTAATTTATTTAATTATCGGATTGAAGGTGTTCTTTACGATGAACCATTTTCAAACGAAAGTTTTAGCTGGCAATCAAGATTTAATAATATTTTCAAGCTTTGGAGTTCAACCCAGGTGCAATTCAATATTAATTATAACAGTCCAAGAGTCACAGCACAGGGAAGATGGGAAGGATCAATTAACTCGGATCTTTCAATAAGACATGAATTCATTCAAAACGTTCTCGCTGCAACATTACAGGTTCGAGACTTGTTCGGAACCAGGACACGCGAATTCACAGCGGAAGGAATAAACTTTTCTAATTATAATAAATACACTTTTGATTCACCTATTTTGATGCTGAATATCCATTATACCTTCAACAACTACAAGCAGAAAAGAGAACGAGATGGAGAAGAAGGCGAATTTGAGGGTGGAGAAGATTTTTAACTGAGGTGAGGTCTAATTCTTAAATTGTATTGATTTAATTTTAACTTTAATTGATCTTGATAGTTTCTCCATTTCAACAAAATGTTTTTTAGAATTAAGAATAAATGCATAATAATTATCCCCGATAAACTCATCTAAGAGAAAATCCTTCCAAATTCTTAAAAAAGTCTTAATACTATTCGAGTTGAGAAAGTATGAACCCTATTTGCTGATGGCATATTTTATGACACTGCTGAACAATCAACATAAATTCGCTAAAAAATCATGCATAAAATATTCTCTGCAACATTTATTGCCCCTAACATCAAACGATTTACCATTCACGCTCCGAAGATTGCTTTAAAAAGAAAAGCTGGCCAGTTTGTAATCATCCGGATAAATGATAATGGTGAAAGGATTCCTCTAACAATCGTTGACTCCGATTCTGAAAAAGGTACTATCGATATCATCGTTCAAGGCATTGGAAAAACGACAAAAGAATTAAACACTCTTCAATCGGGTGACTACATTTCCGATGTTGTTGGTCCATTAGGCAAACCTTCTCACATTGAAAACTTTTCCCGAAGGGATGGATTTCCAGGAACAGCAGTGAGCATTGGTGGCGGAGTTGGAACAGCTATCGCATACCCCACCGCAGTTGCGTTAAAGCAAGCCGGCAATTATACAATTTCAATTATAGGAGGAAGGACAAAAGAATTTGTCATCCTCGAAGATGAAATGAAAAAAGTTTGCGATGAAGTTTTCATTACGACTGACGACGGAAGTTATGGTAAACATGGTTTTGTAACCGATCAACTAAAAGAATTAATCGAAAACAGAAAGGTTGATTTCGTTCTTGCAATCGGACCGATACCGATGATGAAAGCAGTAGCAGATGTTACAAGAGAAAAGGGCATACAAACAGTTGTAAGCTTAAATCCAATTATGGTTGATGGAACAGGAATGTGCGGTGGATGCAGAGCATTAGTTGATAATAAAACGGTGTTCGTTTGTGTGGACGGACCTGAATTCGATGCGCAAAAAGTTGATTTTAAAACTCTGATGACAAGGAATCAATCATATTTATTGGAAGAGAAAGAATCCATTGTTCAGCACGAATGCAAATTAAATATACTCCAACCTAAAACAGTTTTTGCTGAATAATCAATAACATAGAATTATGGCAGAGAAAATATCTCCAAAGGAGTCCTTTCGGACAAATAAAGAAAGAATGAAAATTCCCAGGCAGTTAATGCCTGAACAGGATCCATTGTTACGAAGGAATAATTTCAATGAAGTGAATTTGGGCTTTACAGAAGAGCTTGCAAAAATGGAAGCACTTCGTTGCATTCAATGTCCCAAGCCGACTTGCGTAGAAGGTTGTCCTGTTGGAGTTAAAATCGGAGAGTTCATTGCACTTGTAGCAGATGGAAATTTTTTGGGCGCTGCTGAAAAGATGAAAGAAGATAATCTTCTTCCTGCTATTTGCGGAAGGGTTTGTCCACAGGAAGAACAATGTGAAATTAAATGTATAGTCAGTAAAAAGAATGAACCTGTTGCAATCGGAAGATTGGAAAGATTTGTTGCTGATTATGAAAGAGAAACTGTTGGAATTCGTATTCCTGAAGTAAAATCAAAATCAGGAAAGATAGTTGCAATAGTTGGAAGTGGACCTGCCGGATTGAGTTGTGCCGGTGATTTAATTCAAATGGGCCACGATGTTACCGTATTCGAAGCATTGCATGAACTTGGCGGAGTTTTGATTTATGGTATTCCTGAATTCCGATTACCAAAATCAATCGTTAAAGCGGAAATCGATTCATTAAAAAAGCTCGGCGTTGAATTTATAACAAACGCTGTAATTGGATTGACAGACTCTGTTGATGAGTTAATGCAAAATGGTTATGATGCGGTTTTTATAGCTGTTGGCGCAGGACTTCCTTACTTTCTAAACATTCCCGGAGAAAATCTTAATGGAGTTTATTCTTCAAACGAGTTTCTAACCAGAGTCAACCTTATGAAAGCATATCTCTTTCCTGAATTTGATACACCGGTGTTTAATTGTAAGGATAAAATCGTAGCTGTGTTCGGAGGTGGAAATACCGCAATGGACACAGTAAGAATTTCAAAACGGCTTGGTGCAAAGAATGCTTACATAATTTACAGAAGATCTGATGTCGAAATGCCTGCACGTAAAGAAGAAATTCATCATGCAAAAGAGGAAGGAATTGAATTCATTTTACTTTCAAATCCCGTTGAATTTATTGGTGATGAAAAAGGTTGGCTGAAAGAAGTTAAAATTCAGAAGATGGAACTCGGCGAACCTGATTCGTCTGGCAGGAGAAGACCAATCCCAATTCACGGATCAGAATATATTCTACCAATTGATATGGCTGTAATTTCAATTGGCAACGGATCAAATCCAATTATCCAAAAAACAACTCCTGATCTTCAATATAACAAATGGGGAAATATTTTAGTGGATGAGAATACAATGAAGACATCAAAGAAGGGTGTATTTGCAGGGGGAGATATTGTAACCGGTGGTGCAACTGTTATTCTTGCAATGGGTGCTGGGAGAAAAGCTGCTTCTGCAATCAATAATTATTTGAATGAAGCAAGTATTAGTGTCTTAAAATAAATTCTACAACTCAGAGGAAACAAACTCACATCCACTCGGAATTTCAGGTTTTACAAGTAAAACATCTTCCCTCAGCAAATGCACTGTGCCGACTGGGTCTCCTTTTTTCTTAACCACATATTTTTTGAAAGTATAAGCAACCGGGACAATACCGCTGGTTTTAGCTTTGCTGTGATATGCTGCAAGCGAAGCAGTTTTTTTTAAAACACTTTTAGGAACAGGCTCTTTAGAGTTTTCAATTCTCAGAACAACATGAGAACCCGAAACACTTCTTGCGTGAAACCAGTAGTCATTTTGCTTTGCAAACTTTGTTGTCAGAAGATCATTATTCTTACCATCCTTTCCGACATAAACATTAAACTTGTTTTCAATTATGTAGTGCTTGAATTTTGAGCGCAGATCAATTTTCTCTTTTACATCATCACCATCTTTTATTTTTAATTCCTTCATAATGTCCTTCAACGCTTTCAATTCTTCAATTGTGGTTAATTTTTGTTCAATATTTTTGAGCTTGTGAAAATCTATTTCAGCTTGCTTAAGCAAACGATGCGATTTTTGATGACTTACTTTTTCTGCTTTTGCTTTATCAAAATAGAGATCTGCATTTTTTTTTGATGATAGCTTTTTATTTAGTTTAATCGAAATTTTCTTTTGATCAGAATATATATCTTCGAGTAAAATTTCATCCATACCAGGTTTGATCTTATTCAGATTGATCAGCAGCAGATTTCCGTATTTTCGATAAGCATCTTCGTTACTTTCTTTTTCAACCACTCCTGTCAGCTTATTTATTTTATTCGACAATTTATTCAATTCCCTGGCAATATAATTTTGTACTATTTTCATTTTATCATCTTTTTCATCCAGGAAATACCGTTTTAACAAGTAAAAGTTTTGTGCAGAAATAAAATTGTCAAACACTTTTTTTTCTGTGTATTCAAAAATTCCAAATGAATCAACTGCAAGATTTATCTCGTTGCTGTCAGCATTAATAAAAATTGCAGGGTTCTTCTCTTTTATTTCATTGAGAACTGAGATTAATGTTTTACTGAAATCTACCTCAGAAGTTGAGATTGATCTTCTTTGAACTTCCCGAATGATTTCTTTTCCTATAAACGGATATTTCTTCCTGATTTCTTCCGGATAATTAGTCTTTGCACCAATTGACAAATCTGGAAAGTTATAATAAGATGTATACTTTTTACTGAGTAATTCATCCTTTAAAATTATTAGTTTATAACTTTCAATTTTTTTAAATGTTGAAATCTCGTCATTATTACTTACAGCAATTACGTTTGTGTATTTCCCACGGATTGTAAAATAAACTGAACCATTTTCCAACTTTATTTTGATAATTCTGTCATCATTTGCTATTTCTATCTTGTTAATCTTTTTGTTTAGAAATTCAGGAAAAAAATTAAGGGTGTTTTTTCTCGCTCGTGCATACTTCTCCCGAATGTGAATAAAGGGATCGCCCGGATCTACCGAGATTTCAAGAAAAACAGTTTCGGTTCGGTCTCCAATTTCAAATAGTAATCTGTCCTTTTCCTGGCTGAAAATGCTCAATATATTTTTATCCATCAGTTTCCCGGCAGCTTCCAGAACGAATCTATTAAGGAAAAAATAATTACGTATCATGTCTTTCAGTTTAAATTCTAATTCACAAAATAAGGGC
>DATDOL010000103.1:0-2956 GCA_035293265.1 Ignavibacteriaceae bacterium
GTTGCAATGCAGTTTCTGCTTCATTACAAATTTATGGGCGCTGTTATTCCCGGCTTCAGAAATCTTAACCAGGTTAAAATTAATTTATCAGCCATGGATAAACCATTAACTCAGGATGAATTCGAATTTGTGAAGAATGTATTTGATAATTAAAATCATTTGAATAAAAAAGTAACTTTCCGTTTTTACGAAGAGCTAAACGACTTCCTTCCTAAAAGTAAAAAGAAAGTCCGGTTTGAACACAAATTCATTGACCGGACATCAGTGAAAGATGTAATTGAATCGCTGGGAGTTCCTCATACCGAGATTGATTTGATTTTAGTGAACAGCAATTTTGTTGACTTCGACTATATAATTAATAACGGTGACGATATTTCTGTTTACCCCATGTTTGAATCGATTGACATTTCCGATGTCCAGCATTTAAGATCAAAACCATTACGACAGCCAAAATTTATTTGTGACGTTCATCTTGGCCGGCTTGCAAGGTATTTAAGAATGCTCGGCTTTGATGTTTTTTATACGAATAATTTGTCAGATGAAAAGATTGTCGAAATTTCTTTGAACGATAAACGAACAATACTTACACGTGATGTTGGCATCCTAAAAAGATCGGAAGTAACTCACGGTTACTTTCTTAGAAGTTATGATGTCAATATCCAGACAAAGGAGGTTATCAAAAGATTTGATCTGCAAAAACAAGTTAGAGAGCTCTCGAGATGCCTTGAATGCAATTCTGAATTAACAAAAATTGATAAGGAAAAAATCATTAATGATATTCCTTCAAAAGTTGCAGAATTGCAGGAAGAATTTTCTAAGTGTCCCGCTTGCAGAAAACTTTACTGGAAAGGATCCCACTATCGTCGAATGCTTACATTAATCCAACCGCTCAAGAATTTTGAATTTTAATTAGCTTATTTTTATTTGCAGTTTCAAATATTTTTAATGAAAAAGTAAAATTATTTATGTGGATTATATTGCGTCTTCTCATAGGTATATCGGTATTAATACTTGTAGAGTTTTATTTCATCAGAAGGATCAGCCAATCGCTTCTATGTTTTTTCCCCGATTTTGTTAATACAAAATTTAAAATCATAAAAAGAATATTTCTGGTTTGGGCCAACCTTTACCCGGTTATACTCATTTTTGTTTTTGTTTACGCTTCAATCACCGGGGTTTTTATTACTCAGCCCCAGAACATTTTCTACGATTATCTGCTCGTATATCCTTTCTGGATATTGTTCCTGCTGATGATTCAAACGTCGCTTTATTTTGCAGTTGTTGATTTGATTACTCTCGTATTCTACCCGGTTTATAAACGGAATAAAGAAAAAATATTATCGATTAAATCAAAATTAGTTATAGGTATTACTGTATTTTTCCTGGTATATGCGCCGATAAGAATAATTTATGATTACAACTCGGTTTCCATTAGAATTATCGAATATAAAAAAGCTGATTTTCCTGCAGTACTTGAAAACTTTAAAATCGCTTTCATCTCTGATATACAGGCAGACAGGTATACTAATGAAGCCAGGCTTATTAATTATATGAACAATGTGAACTCAGTAAATCCTGATCTGATATTAATTGCCGGCGATATAATTACCACGGGTCCTGACCATATAAAGACCGGGGCTAAAACACTGGGAATGTTGAAGTCAAAATATGGAACATATACCTGTATCGGAGATCATGATAACTGGGCTTACAGAGACGATTATAGCAAAAGTATAAAGGAAATAACTTCAGCATTAAAAGAGAATAAAATTGAAATGTTTGATAACACAAAGAAAATAATAAATGTTGGGAGTGCACAAATAGAAGTTACTTTCATAACGAACACGTATGTTGAAAGCGTGAATGAAGAATTGCTTGACAGCATTTCTTCAGCTCCGACCGGGGATCTGAATATTTTTTTAACTCATCAGCCGAAACCTAACCTGATCGAATCGGCTCACAAAAATAATTACGATCTTTTTCTTACCGGGCATACGCATGGCGGACAAATTACATTTTTATTTCCGTTTGTACACCTCTCGCCCACTATGTTTGAGACAGAATATATCCGTGGAGATTTTTGGTTCGATAACCTGTCCTCCTCCGGAGACAAGGCAAGTATGTTAATGGTTGTTACTAGAGGATTGGGAATGTCATTGGCTCCAATCCGTTATAATTCGACTCCCGAAGTGACTTTAATCGTACTCAAGAATAAATAATGCTTTTTTTGTGACTCCAGAAAAATAAATGTACCCGCTGACCGAAATAAATATCTATCCGATCAAATCTCTTGGTGGGATTAGTTTACAATCATCATTGGTCGAAGAACGAGGACTAAAGTATGACAGAAGATGGATGCTTGTTTACGAAGATGGGGTTTTTTTCACTCAAAGAGATCATCCTGAAATGGCTTTACTACAGCCGGTAATTGAGAATGATTTTTTAATAATTTCACAAAAACAATTCAAAATTGAGAATTTGAAAATTCCTGCTGAACCAAATGGTGCAAACGACATTGAGGTTGTTGTATGGAGTGATAAATGCATAGCAAAAACTTATTCAAAAGAAATTGACAACTGGTTCAGCAATGTGCTCGGGTTTAAATGCAAACTGGTTTACATGCCTGATTCAACAAGGCGTGAAGTAAATCCTGATTATATTAAAAATAAAGCTGTGAGCTTTGCCGATGCATATCCTTTCCTGATGATTGGTGAAGAATCATTAAATGATTTAAATAGCAGAATGGAAATTCCTCTTCCGATGAACAGGTTCAGACCAAATTTTGTGTTCAGCGGTGGTGAATCGTTTGATGAAGACAAATGGAAAAAAATTTTGATCGGAGATGTTGAGTTCTCGGTTGTAAAACCATGTTCAAGATGTGCTGTTACTACAGTAGATCAAAACACCGGGGAAAAGGGCAAAGAACCGCTTACAACTTTAACAAAATTCAGAAATG
>DATDOL010000104.1:0-11331 GCA_035293265.1 Ignavibacteriaceae bacterium
CTATTTCCTTCCATCTTAACCAACCCGACATTTTCTACAAACCATGCAAAAGCTGTGAGTGTTTCCTGAGCTGCATTAATATCCCGGATATATTTTAGATCGAATTTCACTTTAACAGCGGTAACATCAACCACACCGCTTACCAGGTTTAACTGCATATTTTCGATTGACTGAAACCGACCGATTATATCAAGTGCTGTAAAATTGATTCCTGATTGAAGACGAACTGTGATCCGGTAAACAGGCCACGAACTGCCATCAGCAAGAGGAATTAAAATATATCTGAACTCATTTTGCAATGTTACAAAAGGTCTTAATGTATCAGGAATAATTGTCATGACTTCACTCGTATCTACATAATAATACACACCGGAAATAGTTTTTCTGAAATAAGATTCGGTTGTTGTGAAATCTGCTCCCAGAGTTACTGAATCAATTTGCCTTGAGTAAGTAATGGAGTTGAGTAAAGCTGTGCCGTTGTAAACTGTGCTTCGAGTACCGGTTCGGAGAACTCCTGTTGAATCCGATTCTGCTAATTCATATTTGTAGTTTGTTCCTTCCGAAGTTGGAAAATAATTTATTAGGTTTTCTCCAGTCGGATCGGTAGGACTATCTTCGGAACAATTGTAAAGCGAGAATATAATTGATAGTGATAAAATAAATAATAAATACTTAGAGAACTTTTTCATATTCTAATTGGAAATAATTTTTTTTAATTTGTTAAATGCATTATAACGGTGACTGATTTTATTTTTGATGTCGTCATCCAGCTCTCCCATTGTTTGCGTAAATCCATCCGGAATAAAAAGAGGATCATAGCCGAATCCTTTTGTCCCTCTTGGTTTATTAATAATCTTTCCATTCACTTCACCGATTGCCGTTTGAATTTCTGTACCATCAAAGTAAACAGCCGCACAAACAAACTTTGCTTTATGTGGTTCGGGCAAAGCGTTTAATTTTTTAATAAGAAGCAGGTTATTGATTTCATCTGTTGCATTTTCTCCGGAATATCTTGCAGAAAAAATACCTGGTTCGCCGTTAAGCTTATCCACAACCAAACCCGAATCATCAGCTATGACGGGAATTCTGTACATATTATAAATTTCCATTGCTTTAATTTTTGCATTCTCTTCGAAAGATGATCCACTCTCAACAATCTCGCCTGTGAAATCGATATCCGTCAAAGAAACTATACTCACATTCATATCCTTCAGAATACTTCTCAGCTCCCTGATTTTTCCTTCATTCTTCGATGCAAAAATTATTTTCTTCATTATAGTGTTCCCAACAATTTTTTCAACTCCCTTTTTCCAACCCCAACCAATTCTTTCTGATCGTAGATAACGGACTTCCCTTTTCTCACAAGCCAGTTTCCATCAATCATCACTTCAGAAATATTCTCAGAAGAGGAAGCAAATACAATGTCCGAATAAATATCTTTTTCATCATCACTGAGTGAATTCGTTGGAGCATTCAAATCAATTAAAACCAGGTCAGCTTTCTTACCGGTTTCTATGCTGCCGGTTTCATTATGAATATGAAGGGCTTTCGCTCCTTCAATTGTGGCAAGACGAAATACAGTTTTAGCATCCATTGCTTCACTGCCGTATGTTGGTTTTTGAATTAATGATGCTAATCTCATCTCACTGAACATTGAAAGATTATTGTTGCAAGGTGCGCCGTCAGAACCGAGAGAAACCAGGATTCCTGCTTTTAAAAATTTTGGAATTGGTGCAATACCTGACCCAAGTTTTAAATTAGCTGAAGGGCAATGTGCAACTCTGGTTTTTCTTCTTTTCAGAATTTTTATTTCATTATCATTTAAGTGAACGCAATGAGCCAGAATCGTATGATCATCAAGAACATCAATCGAATCAAAGTATTCTATATTTTCTTTGTTGAATTTTTTTCTCACTTCCCGAGTTTCATTTTTATTCTCTGAAGAATGTGTATGATATAAGCTGCCCGGAAAATCTTTCATTATCTCCTTTGTTTCTTTCTGAAGTTGTTCCGAACATGACAGAACAAATCTCGGGGCGAATGCGTAATTAGTTCTTCCATCATAAGTTTTATGAAAATTTTTTGCAAGCTGCAGTGATTCGTTTATTTCATCTTTGGTTTTTGCTTTGAACTCCGGCAGAAGATCATTTTTATCTATCATACATTTTCCAGAGAAAGCACGAATACCGGAGTTTATCAATTCTTCAAAAACAACTTCCTGGTATCTTAGAGTTCCCATATCAAGAACGGTGGTTGTTCCACCAAGTAAAAGTTCATTTATTCCGAGTCTGGCAGATATTCCAAGTGATTCTTTACTGTGAGCATTTTCGAAAGGGAAAATTTTATACTTAAGCCATTCGAGCAGAGGAAGTTCTTCAGCCATTCCCCTGAAGAGGGTCTGGCAAAGATGAACATGAGTCTGAATAAATCCCGGGATCAGTGTTAAATCAGTGAATTCGTGAACACTTCCATTAAAATTTTTTATTTCTGATTCGTTGAATTGTCTTATTGCTGAAATTCTGCTGCCGGTTATTTCAACTGAATGATTTTTCAGGATGGAATTTTTTTCATCGGCACAGATGATGTCCTTCGGAATTATTAATTTCTTTTCAAGCATCCCCGGTTTCGGTTTCTTTTATTATTTCATCCATTACATCGAATGCATATCTCAGATGCGGAATTACAATTGATCCCCCGACAATCAATGCAACATTAAATGCTTCATGAAACTCTTCTTTTGTTGCACCCTCCTGGATAGATCTGTCAATATGATAAAAAATACAGTCATTGCACCGCAGAACCATAGAAGCAGCAAGCCCCATGAGTTCTTTCGTTTTAGCCGGTAAGGCACCGTTTATGTAAGCTTTATTATCAAGAGCAAAAAATTTCTTATAATCATTAAAACCTGAATTAAGAATTTTATCATTCATTTCCAGGCGGTATTTTCTTGTTTCTGAAGTTGTCTTCTTCATGTTTTCCTTTTTGAAATTTAAATGTCAAATTTATTTTTTTCCGGGTCGTATGAAACCTCGAGGTCATCAACGTTAAAATCATCCGGTTCATCTTCCCAGTCATATTTTTTTTCCGGCGGATCAATTTTTCTAAAAATAAATGCAGCAGCTAAACCGGCAATTGCCCCGAACAAATGTGATTCCCACGAAACATCCTTGATGCCGGGAAGAATTCCCCAGACCATACCGCCGTATAAAAAAGTGATTATTAATGACAAAGCTATTGATTTATTGTCTTTTCTGAAAATTCCACTGAAGAACAGGAAGCTTACAAATCCATATACAATTCCGCTTGCACCAATGTGGTTGCCTTCCCTTGCAAACAGCCAAACCAACAAGCCAGTGACAATGTAAATAAAAATGAAAAGTATGTGCGAAATTTTATTATAGAAGAAAAATATCACCCATCCTGAAATAATAAGTGGAATTGTATTTGAAATCAGATGTGAAAAATCAGCATGAATAAACGGTCCGGTTATTATTCCAATCATACCCAGCCAGTTTCTCGGCAGTAATCCTAGGTTTGATAAATCAATGTTTAATAAAACCGAAAATGAATGCACTATCCACAAAACGAGTGGGAATGTAAGAGGTACAATAAATTTTTCGCGCAATATTTTCTTTGATGGGTCCAAATTATTTTTCAAAGGTAATGATGATAACCATATAAAATTTCAGGTGTAATCTAAACCCTGAAAAAGAAAATAAAAAGTGACTTGATATTAATTAAAATATGCTCCGAAAAGAAAAGAGCCGTATAAACGGGAGTACCGAACAGAAAAGAAAAAAGCAGCCAGGCTCCAACTTTGTTGGAATGACTGCTTTTTCATATAAAGAAAATATTATTCAGCACCAAGTTGTTTCAAAACACCTTTTATCCTGCTATGCTGATCTTCAGGAGCCATTCCGAGTGCTTTGGTATAATTTTCCACTGCCAGTTTGGTTTCACCTTTATTCATATAACCTTCACCAAGACTGTCCCATACATTCCAGCTTTCGGGATACAATTCAGTATTTTTCCTGAAGATTTCAATTGCATCATCAAATTTTCCACCTCCAAGCAGTTGATACCCAAGCGTGTTTACATCATTCTCCAGTGCATTGGTGAGCGCTTCTTCTTTAAGTTTAGCTGATTCATCTTTTTTACCGAGAGAACTGAGTATAAGAGCTTTTGTATAAGTGTTGGTTACATTTTTATTGATACCGACTGAGTGATCAGCCCATTCCAATCCCTGATTCAGTTCGATTCCATTTACATAGCAATAATTTGCTGCCTGGTTCCAACCCTGCCAGAAAAATCCGGGAATTCCGCTTAACTGCTGTTTCATATCTTCAAGCATAATCTCATGCAAATTAATTTCAATTTTAAATGGAATTCTTAGCTCTTCCCATCTCAACGAAACGGTGGCGGAGTTTGCTGTAACATCATCGAAAGAATATAACAGCCATTCCTGGTGAGATGAAGTTTCTGGTTTAACTTTGAATCTTAACTGGTCATTTGCTTCAACGTAAAAAAAGCTGCCCCAGGCACGGTAATCTTTGTTCAGGATTATTGTCCAATCACCTTCAGTTGGAATCATATGCAATCCGTAAGTACCTGCAGGAACTTCTTTTCCATCAATCATAACAGAATGAGAAAAAGAAATGGTTGTATTTTCATTTGCTCCAGCTCTCCACACTTCACCGTATGGAACTAAAGTTCCCCAAACCTGTCTTTCCTTAACACCGGGTCTGTGATAATCGAGGACAATCTTTACAACACTGACTTTCTGTGTAACCGATGCGCGCTGACTAACTCCCGGTAAAGTTATATTCTGCTGAGCAGATGCAAAAAAAGTGTAGAAGAAAATCATAAGAATGATGTTCCGTAAAAAATGTAGATAAGTTTTCATTTGTACCTCCACGATATTTATTAAATTGATGTGGTGAATTTACGGAAAGAACTTCTGCAGGAATCAATTATATGACCAGCGGCATAATGAATTGATATGATGCAATTAATGATAAATTTTAGAAATAATAACCATTGTTACAATTGATAACCGTGAATAATATCGAATGAACAATTAAAAGAAAATTAAAATTTGTATCGTGGTTTTTGAAATCAGGTCAATGCGAGAAGTTGAAAAATTATCTTTTGAACAGAGTTATTATTCTTGATATGTATCCGGAAGAATCGAATTGAAGCTGGCACGAACTTATGATGAAGTCAATTATGATTCATTCTGATTATTTTTAGTTGCTTCTTTGAGAATCTGATTATCAAAATGAATAACTTTACTATCAAGTATTCTTTATAATTTCTGATATTTTATTGATTCTTTATTATTAATCTATAATTTGCAATGCTTAGGAAAACAGTTTTTTTAGGATTATGCTTCAATATGCTTTGAATTATCCATTTCTGAAAAACTTTTTAACTAATCGGATATTAATCATGGGAATTATGAATTTTCTGATTGGATCAGCTATTGAAACTCCACAAAAGTGTAAAAGGATTAGATAATGAATAAAATTTTACTTCTTCTAACAATCTTTTTGTCTGTTCTGTCCAATATCCCTTTGAATGCACAATTCAAAGATTGGAGTAATAAAATCGGGATACGCGGAAGCATACTCTTGCCAGAAAATGAATTTGCAAATTTTGGTTTCTCAGGCAATGACGATTTTTCGTTTAACTGGTTCAAATTTTCGTACACCGGCGAAGCATTTTTTGGGTTCAAAGTTTCAAAAGTGACAGAACTGCAATTGAATCTTGGACTTGGTATATACTCCGGTAAGGCTTATTTCGATGATCCTGATGAATCCTTTGGTGAATACAAATCCACACTAATTCCTGTAAACCTCAGATTAAGAGTTAGTCCCTGGGATATTCCTGAGTGGAATCCGTATTTCTATTTAGGCAGTGGAGTAATGGGTTTTGATTTATCAGAAATACGTTCTCCGAATGTCGGAGGTGAGCATACAGATAATGCCGGCTGGTGTGGAATCTTCCTCCTTGGCGTTGGTGCTGAATTCGCTCTGTCAAATAATATTCTATTCGATGTTTCTCTTGGAAGTACCTTTTCAACAAGCCATGAGCTGGATGGATACAAAAGCGGTGATAATGGAATCGGGGATTACTACTTGAACCTTGGAGTTGGTTTATCATTCATTAGTGAAAGCTGTGATTCAGACAAGGACGGCGATGGTATTGGAAGATGCGATGAACAAAAATCAGGCACTGATCCACACAACCCTGATACCGACAATGACGGTTTATCAGACGGTGATGAAATGCTTATCTATAAAACTAACCCGC
Organism: Ignavibacteriaceae bacterium; assembly: GCA_035293265.1. Classification (GTDB taxonomy): domain Bacteria; phylum Bacteroidota; class Ignavibacteria; order Ignavibacteriales; family Ignavibacteriaceae; genus DATDOL01. The sequence goes on from DATDOL010000104.1 coordinate 6,313, forward strand.
TGAAATCTGATACCGATGGCGACTTTCTTAGTGACTTTGATGAACTTTTTACTTACAAAACTGATCCATTAAATGCTGATACCGATGGTGATGGATTATCGGATGGTGACGAAGTTCTTGATTACACAACAGATCCTCTCAAAACCGACTCTGATTCAGATGACCTGACAGATAGTGATGAGGTACATATTTATAAGACTCTGCCTACGAGATCCGATACTGATGGTGACGGTTTATCAGATGGTGGAGAACTGCATATTTACTATAACAATCCATTAAACCCTGATAGTGATGGTGACGGATTATCCGATGGTGATGAAGTTATTAATTACGGAACTGATCCCAATAACAGAGATACGGATGGTGGAACCGTCAGTGACTTTCACGAAGTTAGGCGTGGCACTGATCCATTTAATGCAAATGACGACATAATTAAGATAGACGTACCAATTGTACTTGAAGGAATTATGTTTGCAAAAGAAAAATCTGATATTACTCCTGAGTCTGAAATAATACTACAAGGCGCTTTGGAAACATTAAAGACTTACACCGATATAATCGTGGAAATTAGCGGACATACTGATAATATCGGCAGTAATGAGCAGAATATGGCACTGTCGCAAAGAAGAGCTGATTCTGTTAGATTCTGGTTAATACAAAAGGGTATTGAACCTGACAGAATTATTGCAAAAGGTTATGGAGAAGATTTTCCCCGGGTACCAAATGATTCACGGGAAAACAGAAGTCTGAACAGAAGAATCGAGTTCAAGCGAATTAAATAGTTTTAAGAAGAATATTTAATTCTCAAATTTTATTTTAGATTGAGAATGATGTTTTCTATTTCATCAAGACCATCTTTTTTGTTTTAACAAAATTTCCGGCGCTGAGTTTAAAGAAATAAATCCCACTTGAAAATCCAGATGCATTGAACTCAACTTCATATTTACCGGCAGGTTTTTCTTCATTAACGAGAGTTGCGATTTCATTTCCTAAAATATCATATACTTTTAAAGTTACGAAAGACCCTTCGACTTCGCTCAGGGTGACAGATGGAATTGTGTAACGGATTTTTGTACTCGGGTTAAATGGATTGGGATAATTTTGTTCTAACACAAATTTGCCGGGTGCTGATTCATCACTTTCAACTGAAACAATTTCGTCTGTCAGTTCTGTCCGTAATCCCGGAATGGTGAAAGGCGGAAATCCAAGGAATGACAGATCAATATTGTTTGCAGGAATGACATCCTTCACAATCCAGTTATCCGGTGCAATCCAGATGCTGTCATTTGTTGTAATCAGTTCAATTGCCGGAAATGGAGGCGGCAGAAGAAAGTAAAGAACCTTCCACTGAAGAAGGAATTTTTTACAATCAAAACTGCCAAGCACAGTCTGAACGGTTTCATCCCCGAGTCTTCTTGCTGCATATTGAAAACGTAAATCGTATGTTATAATAGTTGTATCAACTGAAATAAGTGTATACTCATTATTAATACTTGCCGTAAACCGGTAAACGCTATACCAATCCTGAAGGGAAGTAAAGAAATCAACAAAATTAAAATTCGGATCCAGCCCAAGCGAATCCAGTTCAATAAGGAATTCTTCAAGCCTGCTGATGTTGAAATATTCAAATCCGTTTGTTCCTTCAGTATTAATGAATAAAGAATCTGTATAAGGCTGAAGTAGAATTGTTTCAAGCGGTCCCATTTTGGTTGGGATTATATTAGCAAGTCTGCCCTCGTAATTGTCAACAACTGCGAACGAGTCTATCCTGAAAAATGTTTCTGAATTAACCGGATTGTTCAGTGAATCGAGCGGAGTTACTTTGTATTTCCAGAGAAATCCGGTTTGATCGGGAAAATAATCGCTTGCCTGCTGTGGATTTGCGGAATTAAAAATTAGAATTAATCCAAACAGCGTAAATAATTTTTTCATGACTCTCCTCAATAAATTAAAATCAAGATCTCATATACGGTCAATAACTTCTAAATTTCCGGTATAAAATGCAAGTGAAAAGTTTTTTTGAATCACTGTAAAAGAAGTGAAATCCCCAGAGTGTAGCTTCTTATGTTTCTTACATTGCCGATTAGTTCAATATAATTGTAATTAAAAATATTTTTCATATTGATTCTGATATTGACAGGCAGGTCAACTACAAAAAAATTGTATCCTAACCTCAAGTCTGTAACATAAACCGGAACGCGAAGTTCTCCATCAACTACAATTCCCAGGTCGACAAGCTCATCATCAATTTCTTCAACTTCACTTGTGAAGCGGAAGTCAGCTCCGAATTCAAAATTCCATTTTCTGAAATCAAGACTTGAGTAAAATAAATGACGGGGACGATACCTAAGTGCATTGCCAGTTTGCAGATCTCTCGCCCAAAGGTAAGTGTAATTAAAAGTGAAAGAAATTTCGTTTGGAATGATATTGAATAAAGTGCTTGCTTCCATCCCCTGGATTCTTGCTCTTACGATGTTGTCAAAAAATACCAAACCATCTGATGAATCAATTCCCGGCTCGATCATATCATAATATTCATTCTGAAACACTGCAAAGTCAACAGTTATAAACCGTGAAAGAAAATAATTAACTCCAATCTCAAAAGTTAAATTTGATTCTGATTTAATATTCGGATTTGGTTTTACTGTAATCCCGCTTGCTGAAGTCGATGTAAAAGCTTCTGCAAGAGTTGGAGCTCTGAATCCTGTTCCAAGAGAAGATCTGATAATTAAATTTTCTGAAAGTATATAATTTAATCCGAGCTTTGGTGATACAGCACCTGATCCGTTTAATGTATCTAATTTGGTGTAATCATATCTGACTCCGGCAGAAACTTTCAACGGAAATCCGAAACTAAAATCAGCAACCGCATAAGAACCAAATCCATAAGAATCCGGATTTCCAAAAAGTGTTGAATTGACAGTTGAACCTGTACCTTCAATTCCAGTGGTTAAAATTATCCCTTCAGTCAAGTCAGAGTTAAGTTGAATCTCTCCCCTGTAAAGATTAGAAGTTGATTCATTTACTGGTGTTCCGCTGTCTTTAAAATGATTGCGGTAGTAATTTGTTTTAATATTTAAAAGAAATTTTTCACTCAAAACATTTTTAAAAATTAAACCGAACAGGTATCGGTTTGTTTCGATTGTTTCTCCCTGGTTTTCCTCCGGCGGTATTAAAGCATTTTGCGAATCTTTCCAGAAAAGAAAATTTCCGCCTCTTTTGTTAAAAGTGTTTGCAATAAAAGTTAGCGAGGAAACTGGAGTTAAATTGTACAATGTTTTAACAAAACCGATATACTTTTTGAAGTAATCGTCCATCCTGAAGCTCTGATCTTCGAGTCGTGTGAATGAAATGTTGAAACCTAAATTACCAAACTTGTTTGAATGTGATAAAGTAAATCCATTGAATGGTCTGCGCTCTCCCGACCAATCCCATTCGTCATATGAGGGTTTATCATAAAATCCGTAAAACCCGTTGAAAGCTGTTCTTGGCTGATCTGTAATCTCCCTGGTCAAACCGTTAATTACTCCTCCAATAGCTGATGAACCATAGAGTGAACTTGCTGCTCCCTTGATGATTTCAACTCGTTCCAGTTCTGTCACTGGTATCATTTCCCAAACCGACTCGCCGGAATCACCAGTGTAAAAAGGCAACCCGTCAATTGCGAGCAAAGCTCTTGAGCCCGTTCCTCTGCTATAGCCGCTTGAACCTCTGATGCTTATTTGATCATCTGTCATATTAACCCCGGGCACATATCTCAGCGCGTCTTCAAGATTAGAAAAATTCTTTTCGATAAATTCTTCACTGTGGATAACTTCAGCACTGACAGGCAGTTCGGATTTTTTCTGTTCATACTTGCCTGCGGTGACAACAACCTCATCTGATTCAATTATTTGTTCCGTCAATAAAACATTTACATTAATTGATTTATTCTGAATTAAGATATTTTGTTTTATGATTTTTTGAAAACCAACAGCGGAAAACTCAACTGAGTAGCTGCCGGGTGGAAGATTTTTGATTTCATAATTTCCATTTTCATCTGTTGCGGTTCCAAAGTTCGAATTAGAAATTATGATATTAACTCCGGAAACAGGTTTGGAATTTTCATCAACAACTTTTCCACTGATACTGAAAGTTTGAGCAAAAGATTTTCCTGTATGCATTAATATTAATAAACAAAGTAACCATACAATTCGGAAGAAAATATTTTTAAATTGATTTTTCAATTTCCACCCGGCGGCTGTGGGGGAGGATTATTAAAATCGCAGGTGATATTAATGAATTGGACGAAAGTGCTGTCAGGTATTACCAATGTTCCGGGTTGAATAGTATCATTTCCAGCATAATAAACACCTGCAACAAACCAGTCACGGCGAAGCAGCGATAAATTTTCCGTAAATTGTTGAGCAACGGCTACATAAGCATAACTACCGGGTTCAAATACACCTGTGCCCGGTATTACAGAAGAGTCTCGGGAACTGTATTCATATGTTCGAGTGCCAAAAGGAATTTCATTACTGACGAATTTTAAATTGAAAATATTAAAATCTGAAGATGTAAGAAGAGGGTCCTTAAATACTACGATGTGAGTTCTTTTAACACTATCAGGCCAGGCACCTATGAAATTTATAGTCCCGCCGAAACCCGGTGGTTCGGGTTGAACGGGTTTTGGTTCTATCCCGTGGTCGCAGGCAACGGTAAGAGTTATTAAGAAAAGAAGTACTAAAAAATATTTATAATATTTTTTGTTTACCGTTGTCTGCATACACACTAAAAATTAATTAACTATTTCAATAATATTTATCCGCCGACTTGTCCTCCGTAGCCTTGGCGAAGGAGGAAGTATTAGCGTAGGAGGACCATTTTCTTAGTCTCAATAAAAGAACCTGCTTGGAGTTTTTAATATACCTCTAGGTGCTTCTAACCACAGGTGGTTTAACTAAGAAGTATCCAAAGCCCAATGTAAAGAATAAGTAGATAAAAACAATTGACCAACCCAATGGATTGAGGACTCCTGAA
>DATDOL010000105.1:0-5400 GCA_035293265.1 Ignavibacteriaceae bacterium
AATTACGGTAATTTTATTCGTATTGACACTGTCAGGTTTTCTCTTCCTGATGCAAAATAAAGCTCCTGATAATCGTGTGCTTGCTCAAAATCAGAATTCTCAGATAATACAAACTAAGAACCAGCTTAATGATGAAATTTCTAACTCAAGAAAAAACATTATTACCAACACTGTTGAAAAAGTTAGTCCGGCAATTGTTGGAATAAGCGTTATTGAAATCAGGCAGTACAGAGATCCATTCTCTTCTTTTTTTAATGACCCGTTTTTCAGACAATTTTTTGGAGACAGAGGAACTTACAGCCAGAAAGTAAAAGGATTAGGTTCTGGTTATATTATTTCATCCGATGGTTACATTGTAACGAATGATCATGTGGCTGGAAATGCCTCTGAAATAAAAGTGACTTTAACAGATACAAGAATTTTTGAAGCGAAAATAATTGGCACTGATACTGCTTCTGATATTTGCCTATTAAAAATTGAAGGAGAAAATCTTCCTTACGTCGAGCTTGGAAATTCTGATGATGTAATCATAGGTGAATGGGTTATTGCGTTGGGGAATCCTTTTGGACTTTTTGAATTGAACGATAAACCTACAGTGACCGTTGGTGTGATTAGTGCAACGGGAATGAATCTTGAACAAATTAACGAAAGATATTATTTAAATATGATCCAGACAGATGCGGCAATCAACGGGGGCAACAGTGGAGGTCCACTCGTGAACGGTCTTGGTGAGGTTATTGGTATGAACACAATTATATTTACATCCGGTAACAATTCCGGGAACATCGGGCTTGGTTTTGCAATCCCCATAAATAAAGTAAAACGTATTGTTGATGAGTTAAAAAAATATGGTAAAATTGAAAGAGACTTTGAGATTGGGTTGAGAATACAGTCAATCGATGAAGGCATTGCAAATTATTATAAATTGAAAACCACCAAGGGAGTAATTGTAACTAAAATTTATCCGGGTACACCTGCTGAGAAAGCTGGAATCGAAGTGGGTGATATTATTCTAGAAGTTGAAGGATATAAGATTAACTCAGAAAGTTCCATCTTTGGTGTTTTTCATGAATTCAGAACTGGCCAGGAGGTTACATTGCAGATCGTAAGAGATAATAAAGAATTAACAAAAAAGATGTTCCTGGAGCGTAAATGATTTCTCGTTATACTTTACCTGAAATGGGAAAAATCTGGGAAGATGAATTTAAATTCCAGACCTGGCTGAAGATTGAAATTCTTGCCTGCGAAGCACGCGCTGCAATGGGAGAAATCCCAAAATCTGATGTTGATGTTATAAAGAAGAAAGCAAAATTTGATGTTAAGCGAATTTCAGAAATTGAAGAAACTACAAAACATGATGTTATCGCATTTCTGACAAATGTTGCTGAGTATGTTGGTCCAGAATCAAGGCACATACATTATGGAATGACATCATCCGATATTCTGGACACTACCCTTTCCTGCCAGATGAAAACTGCCGGCGAATTACTGATTAAAAGATTAATTGAATTAAAAAATGCTTTAAAAGAAAAAGCCATCAAGCATAAAAATACTATCTGTATCGGAAGATCACACGGCATTCATGCAGAACCCACAACAATGGGATTGAAATTTGCGAATTGGTTCGAGGAAACAAAAAGGAATATCACTCGTCTCAGTCAAAGCACTTTGTCAATCAGCGTTGGACAGATTTCGGGAGCTGTTGGTACATTCGAGCATTTATCACCTAAGGTTGAAGAATTTGTCTGTAATAAACTTGGCTTGACTCCTGCAGCGGTATCAACCCAGGTTATTCAACGAGATATACATTCGGAATTTATGAATACTCTGGCGATCATTGGATCAACTTTAGAAAAAATATCGATTGAAATTCGTCATCTGCAAAGAACCGAAGTTCTTGAGGTTGAAGAATATTTCTCACTGGGTCAAAAAGGATCTTCTGCAATGCCGCATAAAAGAAACCCGGTTATTAGTGAACGGATTACGGGCTTGGCAAGAATTCTCAGAAGCAATGCAATTGCAGCAAATGAAAATATTGCTCTCTGGCATGAAAGAGATATATCACACTCTTCGGTTGAACGAATTATCATTCCGGATAGCTGCATTGCACTTGATTACATTCTTGATCTGATGACAAAGTTGATTAAGAACTTAATCATTTATCCTGAAAATATTCAGAAAAATTTAAACCTGACACGGGGCTTGATTTATTCTCAGACAATTATGCTCAGGATGATTGATAAAGGATTAACACGAGAGGAAGCATATTCAATTGTTCAAAAATCTTCGATGGAAGTCTGGGCTGATAAAGACAAAAATCTTAAAGCAGAATTACTCAAATCCGGTGAAGTGCTTCGTTACCTTGATAAAGAAGAAATTGAGAATATTTTCAACAGCAGTAAAATGCTTGAAAATGTTGACTATATTTTTAAGCGCAGCATATACTCCTGAATTTTCCATTATTAATAATTGCATTGATAACTGATCAATTCAATTACTACTTTTAATCGCCAAATATCAATAAGTGTTGGATAAAAATTAATAACAGGATGACTTGATTGTTGAAAAGTATATCAACACTGAAACCATTAAAATGAAAAAAAACTGGAATGACCGGATGAAATCTATACTAATTATTATACTCTTAGCAGTTGCTGCCAACTATTTTTTTGCCACACCTCCTTCTGCAAAATTTACAACTAATTTTCCCGCAGATACTCTTAAAAAAATTAAACCGAAAAATTATTACGTTCTTGAAAACCAGCTTATCACTACAATCTTATCAAGATATCATTATAAAAAATTCGAGGTAGATGATACGCTTTCTTCAATAATATTTGATTCATACATAAATGCACTGGACATTAACAAAAATTATTTTCTGAGTTCAGATATCACTGCTTTTGAAAAGGATCGTTTTAAGTTTGATGATTATCTTCTTGAAGGAAATATCAATCCTTTCTATAAAATATTTAATACTTTTACGCAGCGGATGGAGTCAAGAATTGATCACCTTTATGCTTTACTCGAAGATGAATTTGATTTTTCAATTGATGAAGAGTATGAGATAAATCCGGAAAATCCCCGCTGGGCTGAAAACGAAACTGAACTAAATATACTCTGGAAAAAGAGAGTGAAGAACGATGCTCTCAATCTAAAACTAACAGGAAAGAGCTGGGATGAGATTGTCAAAAATCTTAAAAGCCGGTATGAGAATTACTCAAGATTGTTAACTCAATACAACAGTGAAGACGTTTTCCAAATTGCGATGAACGCATACACAAGTTCCCTGGATCCACATACAAATTATTTATCTCCTGCTACATCCGAAAATTTTAAAATTGATATGAGTCTTTCGCTTGAAGGAATTGGTGCAAGACTTATGTCATCAGATGGTTATACAAAAATTGTTGAAATAATTCCCGGCGGCCCTGCTTTCATTTCAAAAAAACTAAGAGTTGATGACAGAATAATTGCAGTCGCACAGGAAATGGATGGAGAATATGTGGATGTTATCGGTTGGAGAATAACTGATGTAGTTCAATTGATAAGGGGACCCAAAGGGTCAACCGTACGATTACAAATTTTACCTGCCGAACTTGGTCTTGAAGCAACACCTGTTGAAATAATTTTAATACGTGATAAAGTGAAACTTGAAGACCAGTCAGCACAAAGTAAAATCCTGGAAATTGAAAATAATGGATTGCCATACAAGATAGGTGTAATAACCATCCCGAAATTTTATACCGACTTTGAGGGACAGCTTAAGGGTGAAAAAGATTACAAAAGTACTACCCGGGATGTTAGCAAACTAATGGAAGATTTAAAATCTGAAAAAGTTAATGGAATTATTATTGATCTTAGAGATGATGGCGGTGGTTCGCTCGAAGAAGCGATTGATGTTACAGGATTGTTCATTAAAGATGGTCCTGTTGTACAGGTAAAAAATTCAGATGGAAATATCAATGTGGGAAGAGATCTTGATTCAAAAATTGTTTACGATGGTCCGCTTGCAGTTATGGTTAACAGGTTCAGTGCTTCTGCTTCAGAAATTTTTGCAGGCGCAATACAGGACTATAATCGAGGACTGATTATCGGCGAACAAACTTACGGTAAAGGAACAGTCCAGAATCTGATTGATTTAAATCGTCTAGCATCTCAACCGGGTATAAAACTTGGGCAGGTGAAATTAACTATAGCAAAATATTACAGGATTGATGGAAGCAGCACGCAACATCTTGGAGTTATTCCTGATATTCAATTTCCTTCGTTTGTTGATCCAGAAGATTTCGGAGAAAGTGCTGAACCAACTGCACTTCCCTGGGATCAGATTGATGGAACTGATTTTAAAACTTATAGTGATCTATCCAGTATAATTCCCAGACTGATAATTTCATCACAGGAAAGAATTAATAACAACCCTGAATTTGAATTTATTACTGATGATATCGAAGAATATAAAAAAAAGAAAGAGAAAAGATTTATTTCTTTGAATGAAGATGTTCGAAGAAAAGAAAAAGAAGACGCTGAAGAAATCACATTTCAAAGAGAGAATGAAAGACGAAAATTAAAAGGATTGACCTTGCTCAAAAAAGGAGAAGTTTCACTAGATAATAAGGATCTTGAAGCAGATCCATATCTTGATGAAACTTCACTTATATTATCCGATATGATAAGAATTTCTTCCGACTTAACTAAAGTGCACTAAACTCTGATTGTACTGAGCAGGATTTCTTCAGCGACTGGATAAATTGTTTCGTTAAACGGAAAGTCCAAATCAGTTTCCAAAACGTAAACAACCGGGTCGTACAATTTCTGTGAAAAGTTCACAAAATCTTCCATAACTTTTTCGATTGGATCCCCGATCATTTCGAACGGAATAGAACGCACAAGTTTTGTTTGAAGATAATGCAACAAATCACTCTGTGACCAGTTCCAGTTGATCTCATATAAATAGATATTCAATAATTGTTTTTTATTATCCGGTAGGGAAAAATATCCTTTACCTAAATAATTTTTTTCATCCGACAATTGTCTTATATAAAGATTATCCTCAACGAACTCTTTAATGATAATTCCTTCATCCGTTACTTTTTTATTCAGCTTGATTGCCCAGACAACAAATTCTATTAATTTATCAAGTTGAACACCAATCTGTTGAGCTTTTTCATAAACGGTAATTCGTTCATTAAGTTTCCTGGCTCTGATTTCACTATCAAACCACCACTTACATTCAAGATTTTCTCTTAGAATTTCTTCCAAACTTTCATTCAGTTGAAATGATTCTTCAAGTGCCGGGAATAGCCTGTTCTTATGCAGCTGCAGACTCCACTCTTTTATCCTGCTTAGTAATGTATATTGATTACTTTCCCAATCAGAACCACAAGAAGTTAATTTCTT
>DATDOL010000106.1:0-14407 GCA_035293265.1 Ignavibacteriaceae bacterium
TGAACTTGTTCAACCTGGAACAACATTCTTAGCTAATACTGGAAATGAACCTGTGGAAGGAAGCGTTACAAGAGTACTGGCTTCCGATCTCACTCAACTTAGCGACTACCTGAAAAATAATTTTGGTTACGAATCAGGACCTTACCAGGCTTATGATCATGAAACTCCTGCGGTCAGATTCCTGATCAGATTTGATTACAACTTAGATGATCGTAATAAGTTAAGTTTACGTTATACACATCTCGATTCTGATACAGATGTTTTGGTCTCAAATTCATCTTCATTAGGATTTGGAAACAGAAGATCCAACAGTACGGGTCTTAACTTCCAAAATTCGAATTATATTATCCTTGAAAATATCCGTTCGATTGTTGGAGAGTGGAATACCAGCATCGGCGATAATATGTCTAATGATCTTATCATCGGCTATAATTACAGTGATGAAAGCCGTGACTCAAGGGGTACAATGTTTCCTTTCGTAGATGTTCTTGAAAGCGGAAGCGTATATACTTCATTTGGTTTTGAACCATTCACTCCTAGCAATGAATTACGTTACAAGAGTTTTCAATTACAGGATAACTTTACAACTTATTTAACTGACCACTATCTTACTTTCGGAGTCAGTGCAGAGCGATATGAATCCGAAAACGTGTTCTTTCCGGGTTCCCAGAGTGTTTATGTTTACAATTCGCTTGCTGATTTCTATACTGATGCAGACGGTTATCTTGCAAACCCAAACAGAACAACAGGAGATACCACTCTCACTTTGCGTCGTTTCCAGGTTCGCTGGTCTAACATTCCGGGCCAGGACAAACCAGTTCAACCGCTTGAAGTTTTTTATAGCGGTCTTTATGCTCAGGATGAATGGAAGGTTAATGATAACTTAAGATTGACGGTAGGATTAAGAGCCGATGTTCCATTCTTCGGTGATACAGGTTTTGATAACGCTCAAGTTGATACTTTTTTTTTCCAGGATGAAAATGGAAACCAGGTGCAGTACCAGACGGAGAAGCTCCCTGATGCTAATCTATTGTTTTCACCAAGAGTTGGTTTCAACTGGGATATTACGGGTGAGCAAACTACACAAGTTCGTGGTGGTACAGGTATATTTACAGGTCGTCCTGCTTATGTATGGATTTCAAACCAGATTGGTGAAAACGGAGTGTTAACTGGATTTGAACAAATAGATAATGATACTACTGGATCAAGACCATTTCACCCGGATCCAACTCATTATCATCAGGCACCAACTGGTAATCCAGCCTCAAGTTATGGATTAGCTTTTACAGATCCTGAATTTAAGTTCCCTCAGCTCTGGAGAAGTAATATCGCAGTAGATCAAAAATTACCTCTTGGATTAATCGGAACTGCCGAGTTTATGTATAGCAAGGATGTAAATGGAATTTATTACATCAATGCTAACCTTTCAGACCCAAGTACAAGCTTCGTCGGTGTTGATAATCGTCCAAGATGGACAGCCGGGAACAGGATAAACAGTAATATTACTAGCGCAATCGTCTTAAAAAATCAGGATGATGGATACTCCTATAACATTTCTTTTTCATTAGAAAAACCCTTTAGTGATGGCTGGTTTGCAAAAATCGGATACAATTATGGCATTGCTAAGAATACAGTAGATCCGGGATCGATAGCTTTTGGCTCCTGGAATAATAATCAACACTCTGGAGATCCAAACAATCCTGGTGTGGCATTCTCAGGCAACACAGTTGGAGATAGAATTTTTGCTGCAGTTTCCTATGCATTTGGAAGCGCTGACTATGCAGGAAGTATTTTTGGTGCAACCACAGTATCATTATTCTGGGAAGGTGCGCCAGCATTTGGAGTTGATCCATTTGTTTATTTCCAACGCCGAACAAGCTACACTTTTTCTGGTGATTTAAATGGTGATGGAGGTACAAGCAATGATCTGATTTATATTCCTGCAAATACATCCGAAATGAATTTCCAGGAATTCACTTCAGGTGGTGTTACTTATACAGCAGCTCAACAAGCAGCTGCCTGGGAAGCATTCATCCAACAGGACGAATATCTAAGTGAAAACAGAGGTAAATACGCTGAGCGTGGTGGTGTTTCTCTTCCAATGGTTTACAAAGCTGATTTAAGTTTCATCCAGGATGTATATTTAGATTTATTTAATCATCGTAATACATTGCAGGTCAGGATTGATTTTCTGAATGTTGGTAATCTTATTTACAAAGATTGGGGAGTTGCAGAACGTCTTATTACTACTCAGCCTTTGATTGTACCTACAAGTGCTCAAGGCGGACCTGCAGATCCTGAAGGAAAAGCCTGGTATAGATTGAGAGTTGTTGATGGCGAATTAATTAATAAATCAACAGAACAATCTGCTACGATTTATGATGTATTCAGAATTCAATTTGGATTCAGGTATATTTTCAATTAAAATGTAATTGAGTTCTAACAATAACCTATTAAATATTCTTTAAAGGTTATCCGAAATTCGAAAGCCGTCTCCGAAAATGAGACGGCTTTTTTTAATTGTTCTGTTTGCTTCGGATGGGTAGTAGAAATACCTTTTACTCAAAGTTGATATAAGACCAACTAAATTTTTGACTCTTAAAGATTGTGGTATCTAAAAAAGACTGCTTTAGTTGCCAACATTTTCATTTTAAGCTGGCTATTTGTATGGAATTTGTTTAGTTATTTTATATTATATTTGATTGTAAAGTTCGAGTCTATCGGTTAAGAAGACTACGAAACATTTGTACTAATTAAAATTCCAATATTGATTATAATAGGACTTGATCTGTGAGACAGGTACCAATAAAATCCAAAACTCCCTACCTTATTATAGGGAATGGGAAGCTTGCAAAACATCTAACCCATTACTTTCAACTCTTAGATATAAACTTTTTAACCTGGTCTCGCCAGAGCCTGGAAAATTTAACAAATTTAATTTCTCTCTCAGGTAAAATCATTGTACTGATCAATGATGATGAAATAGAAAAATTCATTTCAAAGCATAGGGCTGGTTTTGAGGAAAAAATCTGGATTCATTGTTCCGGATCCTTAACGATTCCTTTTGCCATTGGTGTTCATCCATTAATGACTTTTACGAATGAACTATATGATATTGAAACATATAAACAAATTCCATTTGTAACTGAAAAAGGAAAGAAGAAATTTAATCAGCTCTTTCCTGAATTATCCAATCCAGCCTTCCAGATTAAAAGTGAGTTAAAGCCATTTTATCATGCCTGGTGTGTGATGAGTGGAAATTTTACGACTATTATCTGGCAAAACTTTTTTGAAGTTCTTGAACTTCGTTTTGGGATTAATAGAAAAAATGCTTTTCCATATTTAAATGCAATAACCAGGAATTTACTGTTAAACAAATCTTCTCTTACCGGACCCTTGCAACGCAATGATAAAAAGGTAATAGAAAAAAATATGCTGGCATTGAAGAATGATCCGTTTGCAGATGTATATAAATCGTTTGTAAAATCATATAAAAAATCGAGAAAAATTTAGGTCAAAAATGAAAAGTGTTAAAGATTTTGAAAAGTATAAAAAAGATAAAAAAGCTATTTCAGTGATTACTTGTTATGATTACTGGACAGCTAAAATTATCGATGAAACGGAAGTTGATGCCGTACTTGTCGGTGACAGTGCAGCAATGGTGATGCATGGATTTGAAACTACAGTAAATGCTAGTATGCAAATGATGTGCTATCATATCGAAGCTGTAAAAAGAGGGATAAAAAATAAATTAATAATTGGAGATATGCCTTTTCTTTCTTATAAGAAGAGCTTGACTGAAACGATGGATAATGTAGATCTTTTTATGAAATCCGGAGCCGATGCGGTAAAAATTGAAGGAGTCAATGGTCATATTGAATATATAAAACGGATAGTTGATTCCGGAGTTCCGGTCATGGGTCACTTAGGACTTACACCTCAGTCTATTCATCAGCTTGGTGGTTATAAAATTCAGGCAAAGGATAAGACGGCTGCAGATACTCTTATTAAAAATGCAAAGCAACTTGAAGATGCCGGCTGCTTTTCCATAGTGCTTGAATTAATTCCTGCAATTTTGGCAAAAGATGTCACTGAAATGTTAAAGATCCCGACAATAGGAATTGGCGCAGGTAAATTTACATCGGGACAGGTTTTAGTACTTCAGGATATGTTGGGTATGAATAAAGATTTTAACCCGATATTTCTAAGAAAATATTTAAATGGTTATGATTTAATCAAAAAATCTCTTAACAAATACAATGAAGAAGTTAAAAGTAAAAAGTTTCCCAGGGACGAAGAAAGCTATTAATGACAAAAGTTATTACAAATTTAAATTCCTGGTTTGATATCAGAAATACTTTGGATGGTTCACTCGGGTTTGTTCCTACCATGGGTGCTTTGCATAAAGGTCATGAATCTTTGATAAGAAAAAGTGTTGAAGAAAATGATATTACTATTGTCAGCATATTTGTAAATCCGACGCAGTTTAATGATAAAAATGATTTCAGAAATTATCCGAAAACATTTGATGATGATTTCTCAATGATTGAAAAATGCGGAGTTGATTATTTACTTCTGCCGGATTATGAATCTTTATTCCCGGATAATTATAAATATAGAGTTACTGAAAAAGAACTCAGCTTAATTCTTGAAGGAGAGCACAGACCCGGTCATTTTGATGGAGTGTTATCAGTTGTTATTAAATTATTGAACATTGTTAAAGCCAATAAAGCATACTTCGGTGAAAAAGATTTCCAGCAGTACAAATTAATCGACGGAATGACGAAAACTTTCTTTATCAATACAAAAATAGTTCAGTGTGAGACTGTTAGAGAAAGTGATGGATTGGCATACAGCTCCCGGAACCTAAGGTTAACCAAAGAACAAAGGAGTAAAGCACCGTTATTTTATTCTATGCTTAACTCCAAAAAAAATATAGACGAAATTATACTTGATTTGAAGCTGAATGGATTTGAGGTAGATTACATAAAAGAGATAGACAACCGGCGTTACGGTGCTGTATTTTTAGGAAATGTTAGGTTAATTGATAACGTAAAAATATAATGCTTTGGTAGATTTATAAATTTTTTTTCATTAAAGGTTTAATACCAGAAGTATTTTTAAAATTTAAAAAAACAATAAGTAAACGATTCGGATAAATATGATACTTTGCCTTGATGTCGGTAATACCCAGCTGCACGGTGGTGTTTTTGAAAAAGACGAATTGATTTTTCAGTTCAGAAAGTCCTCAAATAACACAAGTTCTTCTGATGAAACCGGAATATTTTTAAGATCAGTGTTAAGAGAGAACGGGATCGATCCGGGTAAAATAAAAGAAATAGCAATGTGCTCTGTTGTACCTGGAGTTGTCTATTCAATCCGTAACGGATGCTTAAAATATTTTAATGTTGATCCGTTTATTTTACAGGCAGGAGTGAAGACCGGATTAAAGATCAAATATAGAAACCCTTTAGAAGTTGGTGCAGACCGGATAGCCAACTCTGTAGCAGGTATAAATCTCTATCCAAATAAAAATTTAATTATTGTCGACTTTGGAACTGCTACAACCTTTGATGTGATTACTAAGGAAAAAGAATACCTGGGAGGTGTTATCAGTCCAGGAATTAAAATATCCGGCGAAGTACTTGAGAGCAAAACATCAAAACTTCATTCTGTCGAAATTGTAATTCCCGAGGAAATTGTAGGAAGATCAACAAAGGAATCGATACAATCAGGACTTTACTATTCACAGTTTGCAATGGTTAAAGAGCTTAAACAGAGTATAAAAGATAAAACTTTCAAAGGCAGCGAAGTCCTCGTAATTGGAACAGGTGGGTTTGTGAATCTTTTTGAGAGCGCAAAATTATTTGATATTATTCATACTGATCTTGTACTGAAAGGTCTTCTTTATTCTTTAAAATTAAATAAATGATAAGGTATATAAATGCAGATTACTCTTCTTAAATCTAAAATTCATAAAGCTCGAGTGACCGATGCAGATTTAAATTATGAAGGTTCTATCGGTATAGATAAAGAAATTTTGAAAAAAGCAAATATCCGTGTATTTGAAAAGGTTGATGTATATAGTTTAACAACTGGTGTTAGATTCTCTACTTATGCAATAGAAGGTAAATCCGGAGAGATATCCTTAAATGGTGCAGCTGCAAGATTGGTACAAAAAGATGATACAGTTATAATTGCCAGCTATGCAAATTACTATGAAGATGAAGCTAAAGATCATAAGCCAACAATACTTCTGATGGATAGAACAAATAAAATTAAAGAGATTATATAGCTTGAATTAAAAAGGAATCAATATCTTTAATGCAACAACAATAGTACTCTGTCTAATCTGACTGAACCAAGTAATTTAAAAAGTTGTGAGAAAGGAATTTCCCTATCCCATGAAAACAAAGTGATAAATGCTTCACCAACAACAAAATCTCGCGGAACTAATCCCCAAAACCTGCTGTCAAGACTATCATCCCTGTTATCCCCCATCATAAAATAATAATCTTTTTTAAAAGTATAAGATGAGACTGGGTTACCGTCAATTGTAACAACTGCACCTTTCAATTCAACTACACGTCTTCCAAATTCTCTGTCTATAATCGTTCTCCACTGTTCGACGTTATACCTGTTTAACGGCATTGTCATTCCTTTTTTTGGAATTACAAGCGGACCATAATTATCTTCGTTCCATTGTACTCCTTTAGGAAAAATTCTCGGCTCTGTTATTCCCCTGGGTTTGGGACTAAGATAGTTCCCAAATCTACCCTGGTAATACTTGATAAAAGACGGCTTCCAGAATTCATTTCCGTTTACAAAAACAACTTTGTTTCGTATTTCAATTGTATCACCCGGAACACCTATGCATCTCTTAACGTAATTAACCCCCAATTCATCTGCGACTAACTGATCACGGTCACCCGGGTATTCAAACACAACAATGTCTTTTGCTTTGGGATCTTTAAATGCCGGTAATCTGAAGTATGGAATTTCAATCTCGGTGAAAGGAATATATTTGGGTGATAAGGATCCATAAATGAATTTATTCACGAGGACAAAGTCACCTACTAAAATTGTGTTTTCCATGGATCCTGTTGGAATCCTGGTATTCTGAATAATAAATGTTATTATGAAAAATGCAGCTATTGCAGCAAATAGTAATTGTCTGAAAAATTCAATTACTTTTTCCGGGAAAGTTTCCGGTTTCTTTCTTTCTTTCTTCTTCCAGAATTTCAGATTGAATGATTTTTTTGTCCCGTTTTCTGTTGATTTGTTATCCATCTTCAAACTATTGAATTAAGTATAATAATATTTTCTAATTTTTTTTTATGAAGAAGTAAATATACTGTGTTTAACTTAAAGAATAAGAAAAAAATTTTCACTTAAAATTGCGAAGCTGTATTGCTGGTATAATCACTTGCTGATATATCACTGACAATGATTCCTACTTTAATGATGATTTTCTTAATACATACGGTTCAGTCTCAAAAACAAATTTAGAATCGGAAATCCTGAGCAATCTTATGGTTTCATTTTTGGTGTCTTCAAATTCATCTTTGAGTTTTTCATCAATGGGATGAGAAGGAGGAAGTTCAACTTTTAACGGATCCACAGGTATTCCATTAATAAAAATTCTATAATCCAGATGAGATCCTGTCGAATGTCCGGTGCTGCCAACATATCCAATTACCTGCCCCTGCTTAACGTTGATTCCTTTTCGAATTCCTTTAGCGAATTTTGATAAGTGCAGATACATAGTAGTGTAAACAGAATTGTGCCTGATTTTTAAATACTTTCCGTTGCTCTTTTCATTATCAGCATCAACGATGACACCATCACCCGTTGACACGACAGGAGTTCCAATTGGGGCTGCATAATCAACACCGAGATGAGGTTGAAGAGTGTGTAATACAGGATGATATCTGCTATAACTAAATCGTGAACTAATTCTGCCGAACTCAAGAGGTGCTTTAAGAAATGCTTTTCGAAGACTGTTTCCTTTTTCATCGAAATACTGAAATGTGTTGTTCTGAATAAAGGGAATCGCATAAAATTCTTTTCTGTTATGCTGAAAATAAACCCCATGAATTTTTCCCAAACCGACAAATTGAAGATCATCTTCAGCGTTATACAAATTTTGTTTTCTGATCTTATCGATAAATGGTAATTGAATATATTCTTCGTCGTAAACTACTTTAAAGTGGTCTCTTTCCTGGAGGTGGTGAAAATCAATTTGCCATGCAAAAATTTGTGAAAGCCTGACAGCAAGCTCTGCAGGTGTATCAGATTCTGACAATGCAGCATAAAGAGAATGATCAATAACTGCTGATGTAGTTTTTCGTTTAACGATGACTTCCTTTTTCCCCTCGTAAATCAGGACTGAATCTCGTAGATCATAAACAATATAATTGATGTGATCTTTTTCATAAACAAAATATCTCAGAGAATTTGATGTGTTACTTTCTGTAAAAGCATGATAAGTCTTCCCCGCTTTGATCTGGCGAACATCAAAGATTTCTTTTGAGGTATTGGCAATCTCGTGAATGGTAGTTGAGGTAAGTCGAAAATTTTGAAGGATGTCCGAAAGTGTTTGGTTTTTTTTCACCTTATCAATTTGTTGTTCGAACGAACTAGAATGAAAACCGAAAATATTAGTGATGCTTTCAGTTACATTGGCTTCTGCCGTCAGTGTTTCGTCATCCTTCGGATCGAATAAATCGAAAATTAATGCGTAGGTTAAGATTAGTATAACTGATAAATACGTCAATCTTAAAAATATTATGTTTTTTTTACTCGCTTTCATCCGCCCGCAATAGTTAACAAAAGTTAATTATAAACTTATATTTATCTTGGTCAGAATTCAACAATTAGAATATTTTATTGTATTAATAGTATAAGAGTCACTTTATTTTTAACGATTAACTGATTAGCTTGTCTTTTACAAAAACAATCAGCACAAAAATTTATTACAATGTCCAAACTTAAAAAGTCCGGCATAATTATAGGTTTCATACTTTTTTTAATAATTCTTGTTTTTACGGATCTTGATCCTTCAAATCACCAGGTGACGATGATGGCTGCAATAACATTGCTTATGGCTGTCTGGTGGATTACGGAAGCGGTTCCGCTGGCGGTAACCTCACTTATACCTTTAATCACGTTTCCCTTATTTGGAATTCTGACGGGAGATGAAATTGCCGGATCATATATGAATTCAGTTATATTTTTATTCCTTGGAGGTTTTATGATTGCTATTGCTATTGAAGAATGGGACCTTCATAAAAGAATTGCTTTGAGAATCATGACTTATTTTGGTGGGAATCCAACATCGATAATTATCGGGTTTATGATTTCATGTCTGTTAATTTCTATGTGGATATCAAACACAGCTACCGCTATTATGATGCTTCCGATAGCCATGGCTCTGATTAAAAAGCTGGAATCCGAATACGGTGAAAAACGGATCCATAATTTTTCAGTTACCATATTATTAGGATTAGCATATTCTTGTTCGCTCGGAGGGATTGCAACTTTGGTCGGGACTCCTCCAAACCTTGTCTTTGTTAAAACTTTGAACATTATTTTTCCGCAATCACCGCAAATCGGTTTTGGACAATGGATACTGCTTGGTTTACCTATTTCAATTTTGATGTTAATTTTTACAGTGACGATTTTAACAAAATATTTTTATAAAGTAGATAAGCAAATCAGGATTAACAAAGAGTTCATCAACGAAGATTATAAAAAATTAGGAGCTCTCAGTTTTGAGCAAAAGACAGTTAGTACAATATTCCTGATTACTGCATTGCTCTGGATTTTCAGAGCTGATTTAAATCTTGGATTTATTCTGCTGCCTGGGTGGAGCAGGTTGTTTCCTTATCCGGAATTTGTCAATGACGGAACAATTGCAATCACAATGTCTGTGATCTTATTTTTCATCCCTTCAAAATCAAAAAACACAACTTTACTTAATCAGACAGTTTTCAAAAAAATTCCTTGGGAAGTTATACTTTTATTTGGCGGGGGTTTTGCTTTGGCTAATGGAATTACTTCGACCGGTTTATCTTTATTGGTCGGTGAAAAATTATCAGGCTTATCAAATCTAAGTCCTGTTTTAATTGTAATTATAACCGCAACAATTATAACTTTCCTGTCAGAACTCACTTCGAATACTGCTGCCACTCAAATGTCTCTGCCAGTAGTAGCCTCTGTTGCGGTGGCAATCGGAATGAATCCATTGCTTCTTATGCTGACAGCAACATTTTCAGCATCAATGGCATTTATGCTTCCTGTTGCAACTCCGCCGAATACAATTGTATTTGCGAGTGAAAGGATCAGAATTTCCGATATGGCACGTGCAGGATTTGCATTGAATATTGCCGGTGTTATTATTATTAGTCTTATCATTTATATTGTTGGCGATCAGCTGTTCGATTTGAAAATTTTCCCTGATTGGGCAAGGTAGGCAGTTTCAGTTTTTAAGTATTTTAATTTATGATAGTATATTCTGTAAAAATAAATATCAAAAAAAATGTTGAAAAAGAATGGTTAAGCTGGATGAAAGAGATCCATATCAAAGATGTTATGAACACTAATTATTTTACCGATTGGCAAATATTTAAGATTATATTCCCCGAAAGTTTACAGGATGAATCAGGCTACCTAATTGAATATAAAACAGATTCGCTTACTAATTATGAGGCTTATGTGAAGAATGAATCAAAAAGATTGCAGGATGATCATATAAAAAAGTTTGAAGGAAAATTCACGACTTCCCGGTCTGTGATGGAAATTGTCCGATAATTTTAACATCAGTTAAATGTGGGATTTAATTTTACCTATCTTTATGTAAATATTTTTTCTAAAATGATTTATACAGATTTCAGTTCAACTGCTTTACAATTTTTAAATAAGTATAAAGAACCAAATCATAGTATGAACAAAGTTCCTGTTTTATTTCTTCTTATACTTTTAATTTTCTCCTGCAGAGAAGAAATTGTTGAACCGGGAAACTTTGCCGGGAACATAAATGAACCCATACAGATTAATGACCAAAACTCTTTTACCTTCCTGATCAATGCACGGCAATTTTCAATGAATTTAACCGTTCCAGCTACATTCAATTCATCCACTTCAAGGATATCAATTACTCTTAACGATCATGAATCGGGAACTGTTTTTATAAGTATCAGAGACTCTGCAAACCGGGAAAGATATACGCATTCGTTAGCAGAAGATGTATCTTTTTATACAGATGTAATGGATGGTTTTGTCCCGGACATAATAAAAATCCGAACTGAGTCTTTTAGCGGTAAGCTAAGAATTCAGTTGACGGATGTATTTTAATATTTTTAAATTCATTTTACTATTTTTCCATAAGCTAGAATTCGCTCTTCGATTTTGATTCTCTATAAAAACAAAATTATATTAAGTATCAGAATAATAGAATTAGAGATTTTTTAATCTGACCGTATGAATTCCTTTTCAATTTTATCAATGGGGGCTATAAATAATTATGCATCAAAATAAACAACCCGGTAATTCACTTTATCCTGATTTTACGGAAGGCAAGGGAGTAACTGATTCGGCTGTTATTCCCGGCAGAGATAAAATCAGCGAGAAATTCAAATGGAATTTAGCAGATATTTATAGTAGTGATGAAGGGTGGGAAAAAGATTTTATTTTCGTTGAAAGCAACATTATAAGATATGATTCCTTCCGCGGTAAATTAAACCAGGATTCAGAAAACTTACTTGCCTGCCTTAAATTTGATGATAGCATCGGAATAAAACTCGAACGGATGTACCTCTATGCAATGCTGTCAAAAGATATGGATATGAACGTTCAAAAATACCAGGCAATGGATGACAGAATAAAAACTCTCTACTCAAAAGTGTCCGCAGCAAGTTCATTTATCCGTCCGGAATTACTTCTGATCCCTGAGAACAAATTATTGTCTGCAATAAATTCAAATGAAGAATTAAAAATCTATGAACATCTGATCCGGGACCTGTTAAGAACAAAAGCTCATACGTTATCTGATTCGGAAGAAAAGATACTGGCATTTGCCTCTGAATTAACACAGACTCCGTATAGTGTTTATTCAATTTTTACAAATGCTGATTTGAGTTTACCGCAGGTCGAGGATGAGAACAAACAGAAAGTCCAGCTTTCACACGCCCGCTTTTATTCTGCGATGTACTCTAAAAATCGTGATTATCGAAAAAGAGTTTTTGATTCATATTTAAGCAGTTATTCAAAATATATAAACACAATTACAACTCTCTTTAATGGAAATCTGAAGACGAATATTTTTAATGCTAGGTCAAGAAACTATACTTCATCCTGCCAGGCAGCACTCGACAAGAACAATATACCACTTTCTGTTTATGATAAGCTCATTGAATCTGCAAATCAAAATTTTGCTCCTATACACCGGTGGACAGCATTAAAGAAAAAACTTTTAGATGTCAAAGAACTGCATCCATATGACGTATATGTTACAATCTTTAACAATGTTGATGAAAAAAAATATTCTTATGATGAGTCAATTAATATTGTATCCGATTCGTTACAGGTTATGGGGGATGAATATCTCGGTGCTTTAAATAAAGCATTCAGCAACCGATGGATTGATGTTTATGAAACGAAAGCAAAGAAGAGCGGTGCTTACAGCTCGGGTACAACTTTCGGAGTTCATCCATATGTCTTATTGAACTGGACCGACCTGCTTAATGATGTTTTCACTCTGACTCATGAAATGGGACATAATATGCATTCATATTTTACGGGGATGAATCAGCCGTTTTCTTACGCTAACTACTCAATTTTCTTAGCTGAAGTTGCGTCAACTTTTAATGAATCATTATTACTGGATTATTTAATTGAGAATACAGATAATAAAAATGAAAAGCTTTACCTGCTGGAAAAATATTTAAACAATATTACCGCAACTTTTTACCGACAGGTTATGTTTGCCGAATTTGAAATGATTGTTTATGAAAGAACTGAAAGTGGAGAAGCATTAACCTCTGAAACATTAAGAAAACTGTACCGGGTTTTATATCAGAAGTATTGGGGAACAGAAATGTCTGTTGATGAGAATGAGGAGTATACCTGGGCTCGTGTTCCCCATTTCTATTACAATTTTTATGTTTATCAGTACGCCACGGGATTTGCAGCATCAGAAGTGCTTGCGAAAAAAGTTAAAATGGAAGGGAAGGCAGCTGTTAATAAGTACCTGGAATTTTTAAAAGCCGGTAGCTCGGATTATCCAATTAATATTTTGAAAAAGGCCGGAGTGGATATGAATTCCTCCGAGCCTGTTATTGCAGTTACTGAAAAAATGAGCCGGGTGCTTGACGAAATGGAAAAATTAATTTAACCAATTATTTAACAAATAAAATAATATGAAAGTTTATAACAAAACATCATTGAGTGAATATTTTCAATCACTCACTTATGATGATATTAGTCTTATACCAACAGAAGTATCCAGAATAAAATCGAGAAAAGAAGTTGATACAAAATGTGAGTTCCTTAGAGCAAATCTATTATTGCCTGTTATTTCCAGTCCGATGGAAAGTGTAACTGGGATTGAAATGGCAAAAGAACTTACACGACTCGGATGTTTGGGAATTGTCAATAGATTTGACTCATCGCTGAACGAAATTCTCCAAAATAGTATCCAGGACAAGTTGATTAAAGCAGTCTCAATAGCACTTAATTCTCCGTTAGAGCTTGTAGAAAACCTTACCAATGCCGGTTATATAATTTGTATTGATACTGCAAACGCAAGCAACCATGAAGTACTACTGAAAGCAGAAGAAATAAAAAGTAAATTTAAGGTTAAGCTGATTGTTGGCAATATTGCACACGGTGAATCGCTCCAACAGCTTGTTGATGCAGGGGCTGATGCAGTCAGAGTTGGAATTGGAAGCGGAAGTGTTTGTACAACCAGTATTCAAACCGGAATTGGAATCGGTCAGGTTTCTTCATTGCTGGATGTTTTTTATGCAAAGGAAAAAATAAAATCAGATATAAAAATTATTGCTGATGGTGGAATCAAAGGCGCAGGAGATGTTGCAAAAGCGATCGCAGTCGGGGCAGATGCTGTTATGCTGGGCAGGCTTCTTGCAGGCACAAAAGAAACTCCCGGAGAAGTAATTAAGTACAATGATCAGTTATGGAAAAAGTACAGGGGTTCTTCATCTTTTGGTGTCAAAATGAAAAATGAATTTATTGAAGGTGAAGAAACAATGGTCGCTTACAAAGGTGCGGTCAATAATGTAATTGATGGAATTTCAGATGGATTGAAAAGTTCTATGAGCTACATGAATTGTTATAATCTTGAAGAGCTAAGAAAGAAAGATACTTTCGCAATTCTTAGTAATTATTC
>DATDOL010000107.1:0-35147 GCA_035293265.1 Ignavibacteriaceae bacterium
TCAGGCAGCAATTTGGTTCGAGCAGGAAGTGAATGAAGAGAACGAAAATAGATTAGTTGATCTATGGTTTGATTTGTTCACAAGCTCCGGAGGAAATGAGTCTGATGCCTGGTTTGCTGTTAATGCCAAAGAGAAAAATGAGATTAAAGATTTCCGGCACAAAATTTCTACAAAAGTTAACGAGTTCATCACCTTGAACAATCTCAGAAAGCTTGGAACAGACACTGCAGTTCCCGGTGATAGGTTTGAAACTTATTATCATCAAACTAAAAAAATGGTTGAACGGGCAGGACTGGATTATGTTATTTATGGTCACTTTGGAAATTCACATATGCATTTAAATATGCTTCCCAAAAATGAAGCCGAGTTTGAACTGGGAAAGAAAATTTACAATGAGATCTGCTTGCTGGCCATAAAATCCGACGGTACTTTCTCTGCAGAACACGGTGTTGGCAAAAATAAAACTGAATTGTTATTTGAAATGTATGGTAATGAAAATGTTAAAAAGATGGTTGAGCTCAAAAGGAAACTTGATCCGAATATGATTTTGGGGAGTGGAAATATCTTTAAAGTTTAATTATAGGCGTACTTCTGAAATAGCTTTATTAACAAGGTTCAGCAAAGCAGATTTCGTAAACGGTTTTGTAATATAATGAGTACATCCGCTTGCCATAATCATCTTTTCATCTTCACGAAGTGCATAAGCCGTCACTGCTATGACCGGAATAGTTTTGTAGTCATGCAATTTTTTTATTCTCTTTACCAGTTCAAGTCCGCTTAAGCCTTTTCCTAGATTTATATCCATTAACACAGCAGAATATTTTTTGCTTCCGAGTTTATTTATGGCTTCCTGGGCATCAGATGCAGCATCAATTTCAAACGAATTTTTTAAAAACATAATAACCAACTCCCGGCTAATGTCATCATCTTCCACATAAAGAATAGTAGGGATTATGTTTTTTTGCTTAGTCAATTATTTTCTTCCGGGATGAATCGGTTTAATCCTTAATTTCAATTAATTTTTTTTATACGTGGTACCTTCTTTAGAGTCCTGCAGCATAATTCCCATTTCTCCAAGCTTATTTCTTATCTCATCAGATAGTTTATAATTTTTATTTTTCTTTGCATCAGTTCTGATATTAATTAAAAGCTCAACTAATTTTTTTTCAAGAGCACCGTCAACAACTTCTGCTTTTCTTTCAAAATCACAAATACCAAAAACACCGGATGCGATTTTGTCTAAAAAGCTTTTCAATTTTTCATAAAAAGATTTGTTGAGATTAGAATTCTCTGCAATAATCCTGTTTGATTCTTTAACAAAATCAAAAATCACTGCAACAGCCTGTGCTGAATTGAAATCGTTATCCATCACTTCTTTAAATTTGGATTCAAACACCTGAATGTCAAATTCCGGTTCGAAACCACCATTGTTATTTTTCTCAAGCTCAGATTTTATTTTATCAACCAGGTTATCCAGCTTTTCCAATCCTTTTTCGCTCGAAGCAAGCAATTCATTGCTGAAGTCAATAGGACCGCGGTAATATGCCTGGGCCAGAAACAATCTGATTGCTTCTGCTCTGTATTTCTGAAGCACATCTCTTGCTGTAAAAAAGTTGCCTAAAGATTTAGACATCTTTTCTTTATTGATATTCAAAAATCCAAGATGAATCCAGTATTTAACAAAAGGCTTGTCATTTGCTGCTTCACTTTGTGCAATTTCATTTTCGTGATGAGGGAATATCAAATCGTTCCCTCCGATGTGAATATCAAAAGTTTCCCCGAGATGCTTGCAGCTCATCGCCGAGCATTCGATATGCCAGCCGGGCCTTCCTTTTCCCCAAGGGCTTTCCCAATACGGCTCGCCTTCTTTTGCTTTTTTCCAGAGCGAAAAATCAAGCGGATTTTTTTTGGATTCATCTACTTCAACTCTTGCACCTGATTCCAATTCATCAATTTTCTTTCCGCTGAGCATTCCATACTTTTTAAATTTTGAAATATCGAAAAACACATTTCCGTCAATATTATATGCATATCCCTTATCAATCAGGATTTTTATCATGCTGATGATTTCTTTCACATTTTCAGTTGCAAACGGATAAACGTCAGCTTCTAAAATTTTTAATGAACATAAATCTTCAAAGAATGCATTGGAATACTTTTTGGCAACTGTGTCGCTGCTGACTTTTTCTTCAATTGATTTCTTTATGATTTTGTCATCAATGTCGGTAACATTCATCACAAATCTAACTTTATAACCGCTGTACATCAGGTACCGCCTAATCATATCTGCAGTTATGAAAGTTCTTGCATTCCCGATATGGAAATAATCGTAAACGGTCGGACCGCAGACATAGACCTTTACTTCAGGAGGATTTAATGGTTCAAACACTTCTTCTTTTTTTGTCAGTGTATTGTAAATCTTAAGCATTGCTCAATCGGGATAGAGTTATAATTTCAATTATCCAAATATAACTATTTGCGGAGTGTTTATTAAAACGAGGATTTCAAAGCGGTAATTATAGCTGTCATATCCTGCGGTAATTCAGAATTAAAATACACTTTTTCTTTTTTTATTGGATGGATGAATCCAAGTGTTTTAGCGTGAAGTGCCTGTCTCGGCATTAGTTTCAGTAAATCCTGAACTATAATTTTAATCTTCGGAATATCCGAACCGAATCGAATCTGTCTTCCTCCGTAAGTTGGATCACCAAATACAGGTTTTCCAATGCTGGAAAGATGAACTCTTATCTGGTGTGTTCTGCCGGTTTTAAGTTTTAATTTAACATAAGTAGTAAATCCGAATTCTTCAATGACCTCATAAAATGTTAAAGCTGTTTTTCCATCGACCTTGCTTGTGGTGAATTTTTTTCTGTCCTGTTTGCTTCGAACTATGTTCGATGAAATTTCACCATTAGGTTTGGGAAATTTTCCCCAGCAAATAGCATGATATTCTCTTTCAACCGAATGTTTTGAAAACTGTTCAGAAAGTTTTGAATGTGTCCATTCATCTTTTGCTACCACGAGTAAACCGCTTGTGTCTTTGTCGAGCCGGTGAACAATACCGGCTCTTCCCGGTTCATTTAGATTGCTTAATTTTTTTGTATGATGAAGAAGTGCGTTAACCAGTGTACCTGTATAGTTTGCATAAGCGGGATGAGCAACCATCCCTGCAGGTTTGTTAACCACTAGCAGATACTCATCTTCATATACAATATCGAGAGGAATTTCTTCAGCTTCAACATTTTCAGGCCGGGGATTTATAGGATGAACTGCTTCTATTACGTCTAATGGTTTAACCTGGTAATTTGCTTTAACAAGTTTGCCATTAACTTTAACAAGGTGAGATTCAATCAGCTTTTGTACTTTTGAACGGGTTGCGTTTTCAATCGAGTTGGTTAAAAAGATATCTATGCGTTCTTTCTTTTTACCTTCCGGTATTTCAAATCTATATTTCTTTTCCTTTATCAGGGTTGTCATTGTTCACCACATTCCTTTGACCTGGTTCATATTCTTCATCCTGAGGTACTACACTTGCGTGATCTTCAACTGAAATTGTTTCTCCGGAAGAAATTTTTACTTCTGCAGCTTTGTTATCATCTTCTGAATTATGTTGTTTGTAAAATAATATCAGGATCAGCACACCAATTGTAACAGATGCATCTGCAATGTTAAAAATGGGCCACCTGTCGTAGCTTCGACCCAACAAAGAAAAATTGAAAAAGTCGAAATCAAAAAAATCGACAACCTTTCCATAAAACAAAGGTGCGTAATCAAATAACACTCCGTAGAACATTCGATCTACGAGGTTGCCAACTGCTCCTCCAAGGATAAGTGCAATTGCGATTCTTAAACTCAAAGTTTTTTTCTTAACCACAAATAAATAAACTATTAACCCGATACTTGCTGCCAGGGAAAAAAGTGAGATGAGCAATTTATAATCCGAACCAGGGTTAAACCCGAATGCCATCCCGGGGTTTTCGATATACGTAATTTTGAAAAACTCACCGATTACATTGATTGATTCTCCTAAGTACATTCCATCTAAATTTAAATTGAGAAAAGGAATTTTAATTCCGCGGATGTAAAATTTTGAAAACTGATCTAACAAAATAATTGAAAGGGTTATATATATAACTTTCACTAATTTTCCTCCTGGGCACTGAATGAGTCCTCAGCCCCGGATTCTTTTTTCTTTTTTAATAGAAAGTAAATGAATGAAAGAGCACCCAGTGTTATCGCTAAATCCGCAATATTAAAGACGTAAATCCCGATTGTATTATCAAGTATAAAAAGATTTGCAAATCTTATATCTAAAAAGTCAACCACGCTACCTGATAATATGTTTCCATATCCATAAAACCAGCCGTAAAATATTCTATCGATTAGATTACCAAATGCACCGCCTATAATCACAGCAACCGGAAGTCTGATTGAAAGATCCTGGTTTTTAATTGTAAAGAGATAAATAACCAAAGAAGTGCTTGCAATGATTGTAAAAATTGAAAAGATTAGTTTAATATCGGGGTGAAGGTCTATACCAAAGGCAATGCCCGGGTTTTCAACAAGAGTTATGTGAAAGAAATTATTTAAAACAGGGATGCTGTCTCCGTGTTTCAATCCGGAATGATGAAAATCAAGCAGAGTAAAAGTAAAACCTTTTACAAATACTTTAGTAAACTGGTCAGTGAAAATAATTAAAGCGGATACAAGTAATACTTTCAATATTTTTCCGCAATCAATTCATATTATTTAAAACAGGATTTCTGCTGTTGATTCTGTTTATTTCTTTTCCTGTCTCTGTTTGATAGGTAAACAGTGCTGGCTGTGAGGAACTGCTATAAGCCTTTCCTTTGGAATAAGCGGACAAGTCTCACACAAATGCTGTGGTTCTTCAATGCATTCCACACAAATTCCGTAGGTTCCGGCTTCAATTCTTTTCAATGCATCTTCAAGATAGCTTAAGAATTTATTTTCTCTCTGTGCATAAAGAAATGTTTTTTCTCTTTCCATTGCATCTGTTCCCTGCTCTGCCATATGCAAAGAATACGGGGAATTCTCGTTGATGTATTCCCCGGTTGTAGGATCGAGCATTTGCTCTTTAAGATTTTGAAGCTGTTCAATTATTTCATCGCGTTTTTCAAGAATAATGCTTTTGAATGATTCTAAATCTTTTTTACTGTAACCTTTGATTTTCTTTATAGCTCTTGCACGATTTTCTGCAGCCGAAAGTTCTTCGGTTACCGGAGATACTTTTTTAGTATGAATTGCCGAAATCTTGCCGGTTACTTTTTTATGCTCAACGTGTAATGTTATTGCTTTTTTAGATGGAGCTTTTTTTGCAGCTACTTTTACGGTGATTTTTTTCTTTACGGAAGTTTTGCCGGTTTTTGATTTTTTTACAGTTTTTTTCAATATTTTCCTTTTTGATGGATTTTTTTTTTGTTTTTTATGGACAGCAGTTTTTGCTGATTTCTTAGCAGTCTTCTTTTTATTTTTCTTTGACATTCTTCTATCTCCTCATATTTACGAACTTATCTTTTCGATTTTAATGGAGCAGTTATACTCTCCGATTTTCAGTTGTTCAATACCATTAAGGTTATTATTCAGCTGAACTTTATTTGCTAAAGTTTCACTTGCAATATAATGAGTAAAAATTTTAATCGCATTCACAAGAATCTCATTTCCGTTATAATCAATATTTATTTTATCAGTCACATCAAAGCCGGCATCTTTCCGCATATTCTGAACCCTGTTTACGAACTCGCGTGCAAGCCCTTCGGCGATAAGATTTTCATTGAGTTCAGTATCAAGGGCAACTATAATGCCATTATCACTTTCAACAACCCAATCCTTTATTTCTGCACTTACAATCCCGGCATCATTCTTTGTAATAATGAATTCCTCTCCGTCAACATTGATGATTACATTTTCATTACGTTCAAGTTTGGTAATTTGCTCTTTGTCAAAGTTTCTTATCAGGTTTGCAACAACGTTTACCTTTTTACCGAATTTTGGTCCCAATACTTTATAATCGGGTTTCGCCGATTTCTTAACAACTTCCGAATCCTCTTCCAGTACAATTAATTCCTTAATATTTACCTCTTCAAGAATAACATCCTTCATAAGCCGAAGTGCTTCGCGATTGTTCTTATCCGCCACGACCATAATTTTTTTAAGCGGCTGTCTTACTTTTAAATTTGCTTTTGCTCTCATTGCACGGGTTATAAAAACAACTTGTTGTGCGATATCCATTTTCAATTCAAGATTTTTATCAATCGTCTTAATTTCAGGAAAATTTGATAGATGGATTGATTCAAATTTTTCTTTTTTAGTTTCTGCGTTAAGGTGCTGGTAAACCTCTTCTGATATGAATGGAGCAAAGGGTGCAGTCAATTTACAAACAGTGATAATACATTCGTATAAAGTCTGATATGCAGCCAACTTGCTTTTGTTCATCTCCGATTTCCAGAAACGACGTCGGCATCTTCTTACATACCAGTTTGAAAGATGATCAATGGTGAATGATGATACGGCTCTTGCTGCTTTTGTAACATCGTAATCATTCATAAGATTTTCATATTCGGCAACAAGTGAATTCAGTTTAGATAATATCCACCTGTCAATTTCTTCTCTTTCATTATAAGCTATATCAGAATCACTGTAGTTGAACCTGTCGATGTTTGCATACAAAGCAAAGAAAGAATATGTATTGAGCAGTGTTCCAAAAAATTTTCTTTGTACTTCAACAAGACCTTCTTCATCAAATAAAGTTGGACGCCACGGTGGACTGTTTGTAACCAGATACCATCTTGTTGCATCCGCTCCATATTTATCAAAAAGAACAAACGGATCAACCGTATTTCCTTTTGATTTGGACATCTTCATTCCATTCTTATCAAGGATCAGTTCATTTACTATTACATTTTTGAATGCAACATTGTCGAACAGCATTGTGGCGATTGCATGCAAAGTATAAAACCAGCCTCTTGTCTGATCAATACCTTCACAGATAAAATCTGAGGGAAATGCTTTCTTCTCAAACCATTCTTTATTCTCGAACGGGTAATGATATTGCGCAAACGGCATAGAGCCCGAATCGAACCAGGCATCAATCAACTCGGGAGTTCGTTTGTAGATTTTTCCGTTACGCTCAAATAATATTTTATCAACATAAGGCTTATGAAGATCAATGTTACCATATTCTTCAACAGAAATTCGCTTACCATTTTCTTCAATGAACCCTTTCTTCAATTCCCCGATGCTGCCGATTGCAATTAAATCTCCATCATCACTAACCCAGATTGGTAAAGGTGTTGCCCAAAAGCGGTCCCGTGAAAGAGCCCAGTCTTTGTTTTCCTCCAACCAATTTCCAAATCTTCCTGATCCAATTTCAGGCGGCTGCCAGTTAATTGTTTTATTCAACTGAACCATTTTATCAGCAATTGCTGTGGTTCTGACAAACCAGGATTCTCTTGCATAATAAATTACGGGAACATTTTCGTGCCGCCAGCTGAATGGATAAGTGTGAATTATAGTTTCTTTTTTATAGAGTTTGCCTTCCTGTTTTAATTTAATGATTATATCTTTATCCGCATCCTTAACAAATTGTCCGGCAAAATCTGTCACCTCTTCTGTAAATAATCCTCCTCTAGTTACAGGCTGAACCATAGGCAGATCATATTTTTTTGAAAGATCATAATCATCTGCACCAAATGCAGGTGCAATGTGAACAATACCTGAGCCGTCTTTTGTGCTTACAAAATCTGCAAGACATACATAGAAAGCTTTCTTATTCACTTTTACATAATTGAAAAGCGGTTCATATTCAATTCCTTCAAGACTGGCTCCTTTCATCTCTTCAAGTATTTCGTATTCACCTTTTGAAATTGAAAGAAGATCCTTTGCAAGGATTATTTTCTTATCATCGGTTTTTATCTTAACGTAAGTAACTTCTGCACCAACAGCCAGGGCTACGTTTGAAATTAATGTCCAGGGGGTAGTTGTCCATACAAGGAAATGCTCATCCAGGTTTTTAATTTTGAAAAGAACATAGACAGATGGATCTTTGGTTTCTCTGTAACCCAGTGCAAGTTCATGAGATGAAAGTACTGTTTCTGATTGCGGATCCTGCGGAACAATTTTATAATCTTTATAGATTAATCCTTTATCGAATAAAGTTTTTAGCGCCCACCAGACCGATTCAATATATTCATTTGTAAGTGTTACGTATGCAGCGTTAAGGTCAATCCAGTAACCCATCCGGGTTGTCATCTTTTCCCATAAATCCAGATATGTAAAAACCGATTTGCGGCATGCCTCGTTATACTTTTCAACGCCATATTCTGCAACTTCACTCTTATGCTTTATACCCAAACTTTTTTCAACTTCGATTTCGACAGGAAGACCGTGAGTATCCCAGCCTGCTTTCCTTTCAACACGAAATCCTTTGAGAGTTTTATAACGGCATACAAGATCTTTTAAAGTACGCGACATTACATGATGGATACCGGGCTTTCCATTAGCTGTAGGAGGTCCTTCATAGAAGTTAAAGAGATTGTTTTCATCTCTTGAAGAAATACTTTTTTCAAATATTTTATTCTCTTCCCAAAATTTCAGAATGCGTTCTTCAATTTGAGGGTAGCCTGATTTTTCAAGATTTTGTTTAAACATTTTTATTAATTAGTTACTGACTCTTAAAGTTCTTCGTATCTTTTCAGCAGTTCGCGTTCAGTCTGAATAAATTCTTTCAACTCATTTTCAATTCTTTCTTTCTTCAGGATAGTATTTTTCGATTTAATTTCTGCATCGCTTATTATTTTTTCAGCTTTTAGATTTGCTTCCTTCAAAATTATCTCTGCTTGTTTTTTTAAATCTTCTGCAACAGCTTCAAGAAATTTCACTTTTTCTCTTAGCATCAAAACTTCAGTTTCTCCCATAACGGTTTCCTGTATTGCCATTCCAAAAATTCCCATTGCACCCAAAGCGATATTCCGAAGACTGTAAAGAATAAGATTCTCAGTGAGCAGTTCGTTTGCACCGAAGTAATCACTGAAAAAAATTATAAATACAATGCTGATAAATGTAACAGAGATCAATACAGCAAAAACCACTTTCCCTCCAAACTGCCAGCCGAGTGTTCTGTTGATATACCAGCCGCAGGCAAAGCAGAGAACAGAAAGCACAAACCAGACTGCAAAATTCTTTTCACCAAAATTGAACAAATCTGTATTCAGAAAATTTGATGCAAAGACAAGCATTCCTAATAACAACGGGACAGTGTAGCGAGTAATTGTTTTTTTCATGATTATATTCTCTTAATTACTTCTTTCATAATTAAAGTCATTTTGGGTTCTGCTGCCACTGCCGTGGCAATAATTTCCTCGACATTTACAGGTTTTAGTGTATCCGGAAAACATTCATCAGTGATAATACTTACTCCAAGCACTTTCATTCCCATATGATTTGCAACAATATTTTCCGGGATTGTAGACATTCCAACAACATCGGCCCCGGTATCTCTTAAAAACCTGTACTCCGCCCGTGTTTCAAGGTTTGGTCCAGGAACAGCAACATAAATACCCTTCTGAATTTTTATTTTATTTTGAAGAGCAATTTCCTCAGCCAGTTTAATAAGTTCAAGGCTGTACGGCTCACTCATATCAGGAAACCTTGGTCCGAGTTCATCTTCATTCTTTCCGATGAGAGGATTATCACCAAGCAGATTGATATGATCAACAATAATCATAATATCACCACGCCTGAAATCCGGGTTCATTCCACCGCAAGCATTTGACACAAGAAGATTTTTAACTCCGAGAAATTTCATTACTCTTACCGGGAAAGTAATCTGCTGCATTGTGTAACCTTCATAGTAATGAAATCTTCCCTGCATAGCTACAACATTTTTGCCGCCGATCTTTCCGAAAATCAGTTTTCCGTGGTGTGACTCCACTGTAGAAAGAGGAAAATGAGGAAGATTTTCATAATCGATTTCATGATCAAGTTTAATTTCCTTAACAAGACCACCTAAGCCGGTTCCGAGAATTATACCAACGCCGTATTCTTCAGAGGTAAACTTCCGGACTTCAGCCAAAGTTTCTTTTATATCAGTAATAAGCCGGCTCATCTTATAACAATTTATTCACGATGTCATCGACATCAATGTTAACATCTTCAGACTTCCCAACATTCTTTTTAATTACTGCTTCTTCCCCGGCTTCCTTAACTTTTCCTTCCAGGAGATTTGCCTGTGAATTTACAATTGCTCTTAACTTAGATATAATAAGATTTTTTTCTTCCCTAAGAAACTCGTGTGCCATCTTTAATTCTGCTGCTTTTTTATTTGCACTTTCCACAATCTGTGAGGCTTTTAATTCAGCTTCTTTTAAAATAAGTCCGGACTGTATTTTTGCAGACTCTAATGTTCTAGCTGATGAATCCTGTAATTTAACCAGCGTATCCTGCAAATCTTTATCTTTTGATTGGTAATCATTTATCTTTTGATTAAGAATTTCAATCTCTGATATTAATTTTTCATTTTCGTTAATTAAGGATTGCACTTCATTGGCAAGTAAATCCAAAAAAGCATGAACTTCTTTAATATCATACCCCCTCATAGTTTTAGAAAATTCCTGCTTTTTTATATTTTGAGGAGAGAGTTTCATAATTGCCTCCAGTCTTTGGAGTAGTTTCTTTCGCCAAAAATGGCAGAACCTATCCTGAGAATTGTTGCACCTTCTTCAATGGCAATTTCAAAGTCGCTTGTCATTCCCATTGAAAGCTCAACCAGGTTCATACCTTGATTATTTAATTTGTCTTTTAAATTACGCAAATCGCTAAAACTTTTCCTAATAATCTTTTGATTATTTGTAAACGGCGCCATTGTCATCAACCCGATCAAATCAAGATTTGAGAGTGATTTGCAGAACTTTGCTAATCCGAATATTTCATCCTCTCCGGCAATACCGGATTTTGTTTCTTCAAAAGATGTTTTAACTTCTATTAAAATTTTTTGAACTTTACTTAATTTTTTTGCTTGTTTGTTTATTTCTTCAGCAAGACCTGTTGAATCCACAGAATGAATATAAGATGCTGAGTTTACAACATATTTAACTTTGTTCTTTTGTAAAGTGCCGATAAAATGCCAGGTAACTTTATCACCAAGCAATTCGTACTTATCGCGTAATTCCTGTGCTTTGTTTTCACCAAAATCTGTAATTCCAAGTCTGTTCGCCTCGGTTATCTCTTTGATCCCGAAAAACTTGGAAACTGCCACCAGTTTAAGTTTATCCGGTTCCTGATTTAATTCAGTGCACTTCTGTAAAATTTTATCTTTAAGCCTGTTCAGATTCTCTGCAATCATAATAAAATTAAGGTTGTGAATGTAGTTTATTTGAGGTCAAAAATCAATTAAAAATGATATAGACAAACTACATTGAACCTCAACTCTTTTACTTACGCTGATAATTCTTATTTACGCAAATGTGATTTTTAAATTTTGTAATTTTGAATATGATTTCTGAATAATTATGGAGAATAATATGAGTATTGAATTATTAAACGTTATCAAACTTAAAGCATCAAAACTAAAAAAAACAATTGTCCTACCCGAATCACACGACGAACGTGTATTAAAAGCCGCATCATTATTATCAGAAGAAAAAACTGTCAACGTCATTATATTAGGTAACGAAGCAAATGTCATGACGAATGTAAAAAAACTTGGTCTTGAATTTAACGGTGTGAGAATTATTGATCACCTTAAATCGGAGAAGCTTAGCGATTTTACGAACATTTTTTTCAACATCAGAAAACATAAGAAAATCACGATTGAGCAGGCCAGGAAAGCGATGGAGCGTGATTTGTTTTTTGCTGCAATGATGGTAAAAGAAGGAATGGCTGATGGAAGTGTTGCCGGCTCATTCGCTTCAACAGCTGATTTAATGCGTGCCGGAATTCAATGCATTGGCATGCCGGAAGGAATTTCAATTGTATCAAGTTTCTTCCTGATGTTGTTTCCTGATAAATCATACAGTTTCGCCGATTGTGCTATTGTACCAAATCCTGATGCAGTTCAGTTAGCAGATATTGCAATTTCCACCGCAGATAATCATCGCAAGTTGACTGGTGAAGAACCTTTTATTGCAATGCTTTCATTCTCAACCAAAGGAAGCGCACAGCATGAACTGGCAGATAAAGTAATTGAAGCAACAAAGCTGATCAAAACCAAAAGACCCGATCTCAACGTGGATGGAGAATTGCAATTTGATGCCGCAGTAATTGAATCTATTGGAATTAAAAAAGCACCCGGAAGCCGGGTCGCGGGAAAAGCTAATGTATTAATTTTCCCCGATCTCAATGCTGGTAACATCGGTTACAAGATCGCACAGCGATGGGGTAAAGCTGAAGCAGTTGGACCAATGGTACAGGGATTAAAAAAACCATTCTTTGATCTAAGCCGTGGCTGCAGCGTGGATGATATTGTTAATACCACCTCCATTGCCGCATTGATGAGTTAGTAAAATTTCCCGCTTCCTTTCAGAAGAGGGAGTTTTTATATTTTGCTCTGCCTTTCATTTTTCTTAACTTCAACCTAAAATTTATTGAACTGGATGAATTTAGCTCTGTTATTATTATTTATTTTTTTTCTGAATGTTTCATTCGGATACTGGAGAGGTAACGTCAATAAACTTTCTCTTCAATGGTTTTTGGCTATCCATTTACCAGTGCTGTTTATAATTGCGTTCAGGTGGTTTTCAGGGATTGGAATTGAATTGAATTCATTTTTATTTTCTATTACAGTTTTTTTTACCGGTCAAATCCTGGGTAATAAAATTTTTATATTGCGAAGGAAATCAGGTTCTACACCGCTCACTTCCTGCCTTGTAATGGATCTGTTAAGAATAAAAAAATCAACTGATTGAACCTTTGAACAAAACTTTTTGTTATTAAAAATGAAAAAGGAGATATTATGAAATTAAAAGTAAGTGTGATTGTGTTTATTTTAACTTCTGTTCTGCTTTTATCTTTTGCAACTGGTTCAACCTATTCCGTTAACAATTCAGGCGGGGAATTGAAAGATAACATCAACGATATAAGTGTTCTTGATATGAAAAACC
Organism: Ignavibacteriaceae bacterium; assembly: GCA_035293265.1. Classification (GTDB taxonomy): domain Bacteria; phylum Bacteroidota; class Ignavibacteria; order Ignavibacteriales; family Ignavibacteriaceae; genus DATDOL01. The sequence continues at coordinate 13,119 of DATDOL010000107.1, forward strand.
AGGCTGTAAATCTTTCTGATTACAACGACAAAGTTTTAATAATTGTAAATGTTGCAAGTGAATGCGGCTATACACCACAGTATAAAGGACTGGAAGAAATTTATAAAAAGTTTAACTCCCGGGGATTTGAAGTTCTTGCTTTTCCCTGTAATGATTTTGGAGAACAGGAACCTGGCACTAACGAACAGATCCAGCAATTTTGTTCTGCAAATTATGGTGTAACATTCAAACTATTTAATAAGATTAAAGTGCTGGGTGAAAACAAAGAGCCTTTATATGAACGGCTGACTAATAACAGCGTAACTGAAAATTCCGATATCAAATGGAATTTTGAAAAATTTCTTATCTCTAAAGATGGAAAGATAGTCGCGCGTTTTAAAACTAAAGTCGAGCCAACAAGTAAAGAAGTCGTTGACGCAATTGAACAACAACTAATGCAGTAGTCCTGGTTATTTAATCAGTTTTACCCAACTGTTGTTTAATGAAAAGTTTTGAGTGGATGATTTCTTTGTGATCTAATTTAAGCATCCCTCCTATCTGTTTAATCAGCTTATCCTCATATTTATCAAGTTTGTTGTCGCTGTAAATTATTCTCCACAATTGATCCAACAGTTCAATTTTCTCGTTATGTAATAAGTTTTCGTTTATCACACCGCTGAATTCATATAAGCTTACACTTTCTTTCAACTCTTCTTTAGAGATCTTAATTAGTTCCTCCACTTTTTCTTTTTCAATCTTAAAGACATTATTAACACTGTTTGTTATACTTTCAAATTCCTCTTCGGAAATATTTCCATCAGAATTTGCCATTTCAACCATTAACACAGTTGCAGCAATTTGTATTTTACTGGCCTGAATACTTGAATCAGGATTAGTGTTCATCGGATTTTTTTCTCTTCCCTGAGTCAGAAGAGATTTTAATTTTTCAAACATCACTTTTCATCCGTAAGTTTTTTAAATCACTTATGAAGATACATTATAATATATAGATGACTAAACTGATTTAAGGTTCAATTCCATTCTTAAAAGTTCTCTTTTATACTTGTTATCATACTGATGCGGAACTAATAAGAATCCCAGGCTGCGATAAAGGTTAACAGCTGCTTCTAATTTGTTATTTGTGTCCAGCACAATCTTCTCAGCATTATTAGAAATAGCAAATCCTATTGACGTCAAACACAGCTTTTTCCCAATTTGTTTTCCCTGCGCTTTTTCATCAACTGCCATCTTTGCTAATTCAAATGTAATTTCATCAACTTTTAATACAGCACAGGTTCCAACGATTTTATTTTCTAGTAAAGCAAAAAATATCTCACCGCCATTTTTGATTATTTCTTTCTCTGGTGATAACAACATTTTCTCGTCAGCAGGTTCAACGGAAAAATATTTTTGAAGCCATGCAATATTTAATCTTTTAAAATCTTCTTTATATTTTTTATTATAAGGAACAATCTTAACCTCATTCAATTGCTTGGATTTTACAGAACTGACAACCCGGTTAAAACATTTTTTTTGGCTTAACGCATTTTCCAGCTTTGTAATAACATCAGCAATGTCATAACCGGTTTCAGAAAGTAAATGTTCAAGTGAATTTTCCGCTTCAGCCATCAGGGGTTCAATTTCAGTATAAATTTTTTCTCCAACTTCCGTCAATCGAATAAAGGTATTACGTTTATCATTAACACTTTTATTGGATCTGACATATCCTGATTTTGAAAGTTGATTGAACAACTGAACAACTGCCGGATGGGATATATGAAGAGTTTCTGCAAGATTTTGGATATTAATATTTCTACCGGTCTTTATTTTTTTGATAGCTATCCATCCTTTTAAATCCAGGTCAAACTTTTGCCAATTAATTACTTCCCAGATTTGAGTGTTTATATTCTCACCAACTTTCTTGAAACGATTACCAATGGTAAGTTTTTCGTTATGATTTAATTTCATATATAATATGTAATTACTTACGTAATAACTTAATTATTACTTAGAAAAATACAAAATAATGAGTATAATATCATTAAATAAACCTATTGATCTTTAAGTGTTGAAAGAAGATCCGGCAAGTTCAGACTTTTTGTATAAAGCAGAATGTTACCAACTTCATCGGTTGGCCATTGTTCTGAAGGTCGGTCACAATAAAGTTCAATCCCGTTTCCATCGGGATCTTTCAAGTAAATTGATTCGGAAACTCCATGATCAGAAGCACCATCAATGGGATAATTATTTTCCCATAACAGTTTAAAAGCCTTGGCAAGTTCTTCACGATTGGGATACAAAATAGCAAAATGATAAAGACCTGTATGTCCCGGCGGTGGTGGAGTTGCATTTTCTCCTGACCAGGTATTTAATCCTATGTGATGATGATACTTTCCGGATGACAGGAAAGATGCGGTTTTTCCAAATCGCGCTGTAACGGAAAATCCTAACATTTTGGTGTAGAATTTTTCTGCCCTGTCCAAATTGGAAACCGTTAAATGAACATGACCTATTTTTGTATTTGGATGAATTTCGTAACTCATATTATATTGAATAATTATTTAGTGTAGATTTATTGAACTAATTAGTTTTTACTTTAACCGGACTTACTTTCCAGATTTTTTCAGAATATTCTTTAACAGAACGATCGCTTGAAAATTTTCCTATCCTTGCAACATTCAGCAATGACTTTTTTGTCCACTCATCAGCATTCAAATACAGTCTGCTTACTTTATCCTGTGTATCGATATATGATTGGTAATCAGCAAACAGGCAGTAATAATCTGAATTAATTAGATTATCGGTTATAGGTTTGAAGATACCCGGTTCCTTCACATTGAAATAATCTGACAAGATCATATCAAAAACTTTTTTCAGCATTTTGTGGCGGTTATAATATTCCTTCGGATGATATCCTGCGCTTTTCAGTTTACGGACTTCATCGGCAAGCAGACCAAAAATAAATATATTTTCCTCGCCCACTTCTTCTCTGATCTCGATGTTCGCCCCATCCATTGTTCCAATCGTGAGAGCACCGTTAAGAGCAAACTTCATATTCCCTGTTCCGGATGCTTCTAACCCTGCCGTTGAGATTTGCTCAGAAAGATCAGCCGCGGGAATTATTTTTTCAGCAAGCGTTACTGAATAATTTTTTAAAAATACTACTTTCAATTTATCACCAACATCGGGATCGTTATTAACTATATCAGCAACTGAGTTGATCAGCTTGATTATCAACTTCGCCATGTAATAAGCCGGTGCAGCCTTGCCGCCGAAAATTATCGTTCGCGGTGCGAACTCCAATGCCGGGTTTTCTTTAATTCTGGCATACAGAGTAATTATATGAAGTACATTCAGCAACTGTCTTTTATATTCATGAAACCGCTTCACCTGGACATCGAAAATTGAATCGGGGTTTACATTAATATTATTTTCACTTTCAATGTAATCAATTAACAGTTTTTTGTTGAGCCATTTTGCATTTCGCCAGTTTTCAAGGAAGTTTTTATCTTCTAAATATTTTTCAAGCTCTCTGAGTTTGTTAAGATCTTTTATCCATCCATCGCCGATCCGGTCTGAGATGAGCTTAGATAAAAATGGATTAGCAGTTTTCAGCCACCGACGTGGTGTAATCCCATTTGTAATGTTAAAGAATTTATTCGGGTATATTTTGTTGAAGTGATGGAATATTTGTAATTTTAAAATATCTGTGTGCAAGGCAGCTACTCCGTTAACAGCAAAGCTTCCAACAATTGCAAGGTTTGCCATCCGTACAGTTTTTCCATTCTTCTCACCGATGATTGATAGTTCCGATAATACATTTACATCTGTGGAATAATTTTTCTTAACCTCTTCCAGGAATCTTCGGTTTATTTCATATATGATCTGGATATGTCTTGGAAGCAGTTCTTCAAATATCTGTAACGACCATTCTTCCAATGCTTCAGGCACTACGGTGTGATTTGTATAAGCAAAAGTTTTAGAAGTGATTTCCCACGCCTTAACCCAGTGTAATTTTTCATCATCTATTAAAATTCGCATGAGCTCGGGAATTGCGACTACGGGATGTGTGTCATTTAACTGGATAGAATTTTTCTCTGAAAATTTGTCGAATGTTTTGTGATTAATTTTATACTTCCTGATTATATCCTGGAGAGTGGCTGATACAAAGAAATATTGCTGCTTCAATCTTAAAAACTTTCCTTCGAGATAAGAATCGTTCGGATACAAAACTTTTGAGATTGATTCAGAATCAGTTTTTGTTGCAACGGCAGCAACATAATTACCGGCATTAAAATCCTTGAAGCTAAAATCTTTGCAGGCTTTTGCCTGCCATAAACGTAAATTATTTACTGTATCGGTTTTATATCCGGGTATCGGTACATCGTATGCAAGTGCGAGAACGTCTTCAGTATCAATCCACTCATACCTGAAAGAGCCATCTTCATTCTGAACTTTTACGGATTTTCCATAAAACTTAACACGGTACTCAAGCTTTCTTCTCATTATATCCCATGGATTACCTTCGCTGAGCCAGCTGTCAGCATATTCAACCTGGTAACCGTTTTCTATCGCCTGCTCAAAAATTCCAAATTCATACCTGATACCATAACCAAATGCGGGTAACTCAAGCGTGGCCATCGAATCAAGATAACATGAAGCAAGTCTTCCTAATCCTCCATTACCTAAACCCATATCTTTTTCACAATCTCTAATCTCTTCAAGACTATACCCATCTTCTCTCAGAATTTTATAACATTCTTCGTAGTAGTCCATATTAATTAAAGCATTTCCGAGAAGTCTGCCCATTAAATATTCTAATGATAAATAATAAACTCTTTTGGTATCCTGCTGGTTATACTGATGTTGAGTACGGAGCCAGCTTCTCACTAGTCTGTCACGAATTGCAAGCGATAAAGCAAAGTAAGCATCATCACCAGAAGCAGTAATCCTGTCTCTTACCAGTCTGAATTCGAGATTTTCTGCAAATTGATTTGATAACGAATAAGATTTTGCTTCTTCTGTGTCCGTAAAAAAAATCGAGTTTTTCTTTTTTGATATACTTACCGAATCTTCTTTCATTTATTTCCGCTAGTTATTTGACAAAAATTTGGGAATCAATTTAAGCTTGTGAATAGTTAATACAAAATGATTAGAAAATGAAAAGTCCGATAATCTACCTGCTCATTCCGTATTATTTTTTTAATTAACCAAGTGCACTGCCCTGAACATTCTACTCATCAGTTAATATAGCCGTGGCTTCAATTTCTACCAGGAAATTCGGATCGATTAATGATTTCACTTCAACCATTGTTGTAGCAGGTTTTATATTCTTAAAGAATTCACCGTGCACCTTTCCAACAGCTTCCCACTGAGAAATATCAGTTACGTAAATTCTTGTGCGAACCACATCATTAAGTGTTCCACCTGCCTCGTTCAGCGCTCTTTCAATTTTCTGAATAATAAATTTGGTTTGTCCGGGTACATTATTGGGAGAAATTATTTTATCCCTGTCAATAGCAGCAGTACCGGAAACCTCAATTATATTTCCAACCCTGACAGCACGGGAATAACCAATCTCATCTTCCCAAACTGCACCGGATGAGACCTGAATTTTTTCCTTCATTTAGATTTTACCCTCCAGATATTTTTTTCTTTTTGTTTCAGGAAATTTTTCTATGGCATAGCGCAGCATAGTTCTCGGCATTTTGTTGTATCTTGTCCGAAGAAATTTTTCTTCGACAGTCAAATCTTTTTTACCAACTTCTCTCAGCATCCAACCGACGGCTTTATGAATCAGGTCGTGCTTGTCATTTAAGAGTATATCTGAAATTTTTAATGCGTCACTAAAACTACCTGATTTAATAAACGGGTAAGTTGCAAGAATTGCTATCCTTCGGTCCCATAATATATCCGATTTTGCAAATTCGTAAAGCATTTTTTTGTCTTTGTTCAGCAGAAAATGCCCGATAATTTTCGGAGCTGAAAGGTCAACTAAATCCCAGTTATTAATTCCTTTTCTATTGTCAATATAAAACCCGAATATTTTATACTTCTCAATCTCCTCTCCCTTCTCATACTTCTCAACAAGAATTAGCAGAGCGATGAGTCTTTCTTCGTGTACTTTTGAATTTAATAAATCTTTAAGTTCATTGAAGTTAAGATTTAAAAATTCCTTTGCTATTTTTCTTTGAACCGGAACAGTTATCCCTGCAAAAATATCTCCTTCGCCATACTCTCCCTTAGCTGTTTTGAAGAACCAAAGCATGGTTTCAGCATTCTTTTTATTAGAAACTTGTTTAATCTTTTCTCTTAATTTATTAATAGACATATTCAATTACTTTTATTCGCAAGTAAAAAAAATAAGCATAAATGAAATAGTAATGATTTTCTCAACTAACTTTTGAATGACGAGAGAAAATATTTTAATACTCTGGCGGAAATCAAATATTTATTATTAAGAAGTGATTTTTTCCAGCAGTGAAATTAAATCTTTTTTAGCAAAAGGTTTTACTAAAAATTCATCTGCGCCGGCTCTATAAAATTGCTGAATCTTATCCCGCATAAATTCACTTGATATTATCAGCAAAGGAATTTTTACAGCATTATCAGTCTTAAGTCTTTTACAAAGGTCAATCCCCTTATCCCAATAATTCTTTGTGATATCCATTATAATAACTCTAAAGTTATCCTCACCAACAACTTTAGAATCAAATCCTCTGTAATTATATACTTTTATCTGATAGCTGCCTTTAAGAAAGGCCTTTAATAATTCGAAAGACTCTCCTGTATCATCAAGCATTAATATTTTAGCAGCACCATTTGCTTCAACAGTATATTTTTCTTTAATCAAAACACTCTTTTTAGACAGCGGCAATGTAAAAGTAAAAGTTGTTCCGACACTCTTTATGCTGTCAACAAGCAATGATCCACCCATTTTTTCGATATATCTTTTAGCTAAAGCCAATCCCAAACCATTGCCTTCAAAATTTCTTCCAACATCCAGATTTTCCTGGCTGAATGGACGATAAAGATGATCAAGGTATTCGGTTGAAATCCCGATCCCTGTATCCTTAACTTTACAAACAGCGAGGTCTCTCTCCTTTAGCAACCCGACTTCAACATCTATAAAACCCTGCTGGGTAAACTTGACTGCATTATCCAATAAATTATTAATCACATTTTCGGTGCACTGTAAATCTATTTCAACAAGCATACTATCAGCTTCAAAACTTGTTTTAAAGTCCAATTTTTTTTCTGCTGCAATTTTTTTATACGGTGCGACGCAATGATTAAATACATTTATCAGATCATAGCTTTCAATATTTAACTGGTAATTACCGGCTTCAATCTGGGCAAACTCAAGCATTTGGGTAATACTTTTAAACAACCTTTCGCTGCCTGAATAAAGATTGTCAAGGTAAACTTTTTCTTCATTGCTGATTCTATCTTTCAGATTTTCCTTAATAATAGTTGCGTATCCGAGAATAATATTAAGCGGAGTTCGCAGTTCATGTGACAGCACATTCAGAAATGTACTTTTTAATCTTTCGGCTTCTTTACTGGCATCACGGGATTTCTGAATTTCATTTTCTGCAAGTATCATTTCTGTATGATCTTCATGCAGAAGTACAGCGTAATTTTTGTTTTGATACATTAACGGGAAAATGCTCGTTCTAAGCAACGGTACTGCGGCTTCTCGATTAACAAGAAGACTATCACTGTAATTGTTTATCGAAGCATAGGTTTTATTTTCCAGAGTATCCGTGATTGATTGTATAATTCCATTTCGTCGCAACTCTGGATCTTTAAAAATAACATATTCCTGGAGTTCTGTCATTGAATAGCCCCACTGAACAATAAATTCGTTATTGATGTAAACTATATAACCTTTTTCATCAATGATTTGAACAGGGAACCGCAGTGAGTCGTAAAGCAGTTTAAAATATTTATCAATAGTATCTGACATTTCTAATTCACAGGTAATGAAAATTGAATCGATGTTCCGTTATTACTTTTCAATAATACAATCTCACCGTTATGACGATCGATAATGCTCTTACAAAGAAACAGACCATAACCACCTTTATGCAAACCAAATGTATCAAATGAACCGGCATTAATATGTTTGGGTAAACCAGGACCGTCATCCGACATAATTACACAAATTTTATTGTCTTTTTCAAATGACTTTATAAACATCGTCACGTCTTTTTTTGCCTCTGCAGAATTTGTAATAAGAAGAACTATCAAATGCTGAATTTGTTCTGAATCATAATCGCACAGCGGTAATGCATTTAATTCTGTTTTAAAGATAATCGAGCTGTATTTTTTCATAGGAGAAAGATATTTAATGACAGATTGAATTGTTCTATTTAAATCCCCGCTGTCTTTGTTAAGATTCATAATGGAAGTTTCCAACAGCACCTGCGCATATTTCTGTATGCTGCGGATGCTATCGACAGCAACTTTAGACTTTAGCTTGAGACGGTCAAAAATCAGTGATTCGGGTGCATCTGTTGTGTCATCAAATTCTAACTGAGTTTTTTCAATCATCCTTAATAAACTTTCTGTTTCAAGAAGTGCAAGATGTACAAGTCCTTGTAATGATTTTCCAATCTCTGCATCAATGCTGGATTTTAATGTTTTTCTTTCTGCTTCTATCAACTGGGCATTGGCTTCCTGCAAAGCATTATAAGCGGCTATCTGTCCATCATAAAGTTGTGCATTACGAATTGCTGAAGCTGCCTGCCCGGCTAAAATTTCAAAAGTACCTGTTATTTCCCTGACTTTAACTTTTTGAAGATGTTTGCTATCGACGTAAATAACACCGATCTTTTTTTCATTGGTTATCAGCGGTGAGCAAAGAATTGTTTGCAGATCTAACTGAAGAATACTTTTTGTAGGATCGTTGGCTGAATCACTTTGTGCGCCTTCAATAAAAATTGATTGCCCGTTTAAGAAAACGTCTTCTACAACAGTGTTGCTTACTAGAAAAGAACTTTCCGATAAGGAATGATTCTTAGAATCCATTCCAATTTTATATTCGAGGGTTCCGAGAGAATTTTGAAGAACAATAAATCCGCGTTCTGAGTTTGTAAGTCTTATGGCATTCTTCAGCACAAGTTCAAGTACATCTTCCAATATTAATGAGCGATTTATTGTATTAACAATATTTAGAATCGCTTCAAGATTTTTTACTCTTTCGGATGATTCATCTTCTGTGAGAATGTTTTTAATTCCATCATCAATATTCTTTTTAAATTCCGAGAACTTCACCACATTCACCTGTCATAAGTAATTTTCTTTTAACTTCTGTCACAGAATTAGCAGGCAATTAATCTTTTAATAGTTTTAAAGAGATAAACCATTCCCAATCATTCATTTTATTTGACCAGGCTTTAGCAATTCCTGCTGAGAGTGTTGACTCTAAATTATACCAGTGCTTTAATTTTAAATCCATCTGCGCACCAACATCAATCCAGTAATCTCCCAAATCAGAACGTGTTAATAATCCTTGTGAATAAACCGAAAAATCAACATGATTAAGCAGCTGATTTGCGAGCTCAATGTTGCTAAATCTAATTGGTGGAAAAGCGTTTTCAAACAATATTTTTGCAAATTTCTTAGTCATCATGCTATAGATTGGAATCCCAGGAAATCTGAAAACTTTTCTAAACTGCTTAATTTCGTCATTATCAATTCCTCTGTTTCCAAAACCACCAAAATAAAACCTTGCCTGGACCAATTGTTCATTATCCCAGAGATAACCACCCGCAAATTTTACGTGTAAAACGTTATGATGTGCAATCCAGGTTGAAAAATCACTGAATTCCGCATAAGTATTTACTGCTGTTTCAAGAGAGTCAAAATTTGTACCGTATAACGTTAATGTATAGTCGAAATTTGTTCCAAACTCATAATCTGAACTTCCAATGCTTCTACGCAAATTTTTTGAATTTAGATTGGTTGCTAAAACAGAAAAATCCGGCTGAGAAACTCTAACTAAGTTATCGTTAACAAACTCAACACCTCTATAAACAGTAAGCGTTGATGATTGCTTAATCTTAAGTGGATTATCATACTTCCAGAAATGAGTGTGTCCAAGTTTATAACTTTCGCCCAGCATACCTCTTTTTCTATTATTAAATAAATCAAAGAATTCAGGTCCATTGTAGCTGACTTCTAAAAATAAAAACTGTTTAAAATCATACTTAAATTTTAAATGAAACAGCGGATAATCTGGTGTTTCTTTGAGAGGTGAGACACCCACTTCTATATTAAAATCATGAATTAATAACGGATCACCGATACGTGTGAAAAATCCAAACACAACCTGGTTTTGAAATCCGCTGACTACCGGCACAAATGAATGAATGTTCAGGTTTGATAAAGCATTGTATTCTTTTTCTTTGGTGTAGCCGAATGGATCGCTGGTTTCATAAGAATCAGGCAGCACCCATTTCATAACTTCCGGGTATTTATTAAGAATTTCCTGACCCATATAATTTATTGCCGGTAAATAATCTGCCGGCTGGTTTAACAGCATAACCGGAATAAATCCATCAGTTGTATACTCAAAAGCCAGTAATGAATCACGAGAAATCTCTATTGGTTTAACAAGACCTGTGAGACAATGTGAAATTGCTTTAACGCTCGAACTTTCAAAACTGTATCTATAAATATTTGATACGCCATTTGTAAACGCGTTCCAGTAAAGGAATTTTCCATCTTCACTCCAGGATGGATTTTCAGGACTTCCGCTGCTTGTTAATGTGCTGAATTCAAAATTTCCACCAGACAATAATTTTTTTATATTCGTTAATATTATTGACTGAAGTCCATTAGATCGATGAAACACAGCAGAAAGTTTATCCCCGGTTTGATTCACAGCCAGATTGAAAATATCATCGCCAGCTTCAAAGGAAGCGATTTGACTAACCTTGTTGTAAGGATAAGGCATAACAACCAAAGTTTTTATTCCCCCGTTAACTTCTACTCCCCAGAGGTCACGTGTTCCGGGTGAAATACTTAAATCTCCTACCCTGTAATTTTCAAATAATAATTTTTTCTCGCCGGATTGTGTATCTAGTACCCAGATATCCCTAAACAATTGATTATTATTTGTTGTAAAGAAAAATAATCCCGTACCTGGATCGAAAGCAGTTGATGCAACCTGGATCATACTCGGTGTTGGTAATGATTCAATATCTTTTCTTTCTTCGGACCTGAGATCAAGTTTTTGTATTGAAGCAAGCTGATGCGATTTATGGTAACCGAAAAAAATATTTTGTGTCAGAGCGTCAAAGTGAGGCTGTGTTACCCATCCAAAGGCTTGATTACCAATTCTTCTTAGCTGAGTTGTTTCAGATTTATTTAATACTTCGAGGTTTATTGATTGAAATTCTTTTTCATGAAGTATAAAGTCTTCCCAGGCTTCATCAAAGTCCTTATTAAATACAGTTTCAAATTTATTTTTAAATCCCGGATAAGAATCGTCTGGTTCAACCTTTATCCACTTAATCAGATTTTCATAACCATATACTATGCTGAGATAACATACAAACCTTGCTCCATAAATATAAGCGAGTGTTTCAAGCAGTATTGAATTATGACTTCCAATTGTTTCTATTTCCAGTTGAGAGGAGAAATTTTTCTTTTCAAGCATGAGTGTCCTGAAGTACATTTCATCAAAACTTCCCAACAGTCTTCCATAACCACCGCTAAACCAGGTTTCAATAAATACTGCAAAAGATTCTTGATACCATCTTGGAGTATATCTTTTAAAATTAGTTAACAAACTATAAACAATTGTTGTCGGCTGAATTTTCTCAGGAGGAACTTTCCCAAAAATTTTACGCAGAAATGCTTCCACTCCGGTAGAATGATCGTTCACAACAATATGTACAAGTTCATGACTTAGTAGCCATTGAATTCTGTCATTATAAGGAACAATTTCGTAACCTGGTTCAAGAGGCTCTATTTCTAAACGAATAAAGTTCTGAGGAACAGTTGTTATGCTGCCAAAGCCAAAATCGTTTACATCATAAGTATTGATAATAATTTTTTCTTTCGGTTTATAATCAAACAAATTCATAAGAGGTTTTAAAGCATTCTCAGCGTCGCTCAAAATCTTATTAATCAGGTATGCATGATTTTCTCTGTAAACTATTTTAAAATGTTCACTTTCACGTTCATACCAATCGGAATCTGTTCGTTCAAAAAAGTGAATTCTAATTTCCTCTTTGCTGGCAGAATTTAACAATTCAACTGCAACTTTTTCAGAAATATTTTTTAAATAGATTTCTACGTTTCCCTGGTCATTATAAACCAGTATATCTTCAATTAATCCTTTTGGCTTCAGATCAGCAAATTCTTTTGATATTACATTCGAATTCATTATTCTAAGAATAAAAATACCTCCGCCGGTATTTGCAAGACGAATGTTGATTTGTTCCTTTGTTTTTAAATACAAATATGTATCGTTTTCCAATTCACCAATTTTTATCTGCATGACTGAATTCACCCCGGGAATTTCATCAGCGAGAGATATTTTATTAGGACTTAAGATAATTATTGCTCTATGATATGCAAGACTAAAAAGTTCAACAGCTTCATTCATCGACACAAAAATCAATTTATCCATTAAATGGGAAGATCTTTTTAACTGATGAGAAATGAATTGGTTTGTTTCTTTTGAATAAATAGTTGCAAATGGATTCCTTGAAGTAAAGGACAAAATATTATCGGGAAAATCAATTTCAATTTTTTCTGAATTGTCGGATACTGTTGATACAAGTTTAAGTGCGTCTGCAATTTTTTCAACAGCTATGTAAATTGTTCCGTTAAAATTATAAGCTAGTATTTGAAATGAATTGTTTTTTATTGTGAATGTTACGCTGGAAATTGTTTGTGCAGTTAAAAATGCATTCAAGAGAGTGAGGAATAGGAGTGTGTTTTTTAGCATTTATAAATGAGTAAAACAATAATATCGATTTTAGGTTTAGTTTTTATTTCTCATTTAAAAGTAAACAAAATTAAAATATCATGTTTAATCGATATAAAAAAAGCCTTCAAATTAAATTTGAAGGCTTTTAAAGTAGGCAATCTGGAGAACTAATTTATACCACTTTATTACCGAACCCAACCATAAAGGCTGCCAAGTTCATCAAGCTGTGTCGATGATCTTACCCAACCATATAAGCTGCCAAGCTCATCAAGCTGTGTTGACGATCTTACCCAACCATAAAGGCTGCCAAGTTCCTCAAGCTGTGTCGATGATCTTACCCAACCATAACGGCTGCCAAGTTCCTCAAGCTGTGTTGATGATCTTACCCAACCATATAGGCTGCCAAGTTCCTCAAGCTGAGAAGATGCTCTCACCCAACCATAACGACTACCAAGTTCCTCTAACTGCGTATTGGAACGCTGATCGAGAACTCTGATGTCAGAATGATTTTCCTCAAGAATTGAGGTATTGTTGTGGGATTCAGTAACAGCAGTTATATTATCCTCTGAAATTCGATATCGGATTGCCTGATCTACATTGTCGGCAATCTGGGCGATTCCAGAAAAGAATAGTCCCCCACAAATAACCAGGGATAATATAAGAAAACGCATAGCGCCCACTCACTTTAATTGATAATGACACACTTGAACTGCGATTACAACTCACCCGAAAACTGTGTGCACACAGTTCAGTTTAAGCAGATAAAAAACCCAATGTTTGTGCCATTAGAAAAGAGATAATCAATTGAAATTTTAATCTATTTAGATGATATGTAAGGAAATAATTACCAAAATTCTCACGTAATTATTCTAATTTGTAAAAAATAGTTACAGTTTTTTGAAATTACACTAACTATTTCATCAATAACTTAAGTGCGAAAATTTACAAAAAATGAGGGAATTTGAAATCAATTATTCGAAAAACGAAACAAGCTACTTCTGTTTTTCCAACAAAGTATCAAGTTTAGGTCGTGAAATGCCAAGCAATTTTGCTGTTCGTGTTTTATTTCCCTGCAGCTTTTCCAGAACTTTTTCGGCATAAAATTTCTCTAGTTTCCTCAGGTTTGTCGAGCCATAGTTCACTTCAAATTTTACCATATGCCTGTTCTCTTCAAATTGATTTTCATCATGAATAGCTTTGATAGAAACTGATTTAATCAGATTTGAAAAATCATCAAGTGTCAATCTTCCATTATCTGAAAGTAAAACAGCACGCTCAATCGCATTTCTTAATTCTCTAACATTTCCCGGCCACGGATATCCTAAAAGAAAATGTTTAATGTCTTTATCAACCTTCCTGATTGTTCTATTAAACTGCTTATTGAATTCTGTAATAAAATGATTAGCCAGAATGATCACGTCTTCACCACGTTCTCTCAACGGAGGTACGTCAATAGTAACAACATTAAGTCTATGGTAAAGATCTCTTCGAAACAAATTTTCTTCCACCATTTGTTCAATATTCCTATTTGTTGCTGAAATTATTCTTGCATTGATAGGAATATCCACCACTCCACCTAATCTTTTAATCACTTTTTTTTCAATTGCGCGCAACAGTTTTGTTTGAATATTAGGACTAAGATCACCAATTTCATCCAGAAACAGGGTGCCTCTGTCTGCTAATTCAAACAAACCGATTTTTCTGTTCCTTGCACTAGTAAAAGCCCCGGCTTCATAGCCGAATAATTCCGATTCCAGCAAACTTTCGGGAATAGCTGTGCACACAATATCTATAAATGGAAATTGACCTGTTCTCCCATTGTTATGTATTGCTCGTGCAAAAAGTCCTTTGCCGGTGCCGGTTTCCCCAAGTAATAACACACTTGCGCCGCTTTTTTCCGAAACCTTTTTTGCAAGATCCACTACACGAACAAATTTATCCGATTCACCTATTATGGATTTGAGACCACGTCGATTTATCCCAAATGCACCTATTCGATCGGTTTCGGTAATGTAAGATTTGTTTGAAATAACCTCGGCAAGAAATGAAGTGAATTTGAGTATTTCGTATGGAAATATAAAAATATCATGAAATCCTTTTTTAAGAAGAGAAGTAACCTGGAGCGAGTCTCCGTTCCGCATTACAATCAAAAATATATTTGAATTTTCTCTCCTAGTTGCCAGAGCTTTCTTAAGAAATAATGATTCCTGTGATTCGATGTGCAGAACAATAATCTCATTATCAAAAACTTCAAAATTCTCTTCGAAGCTTACAGAGATAGGCATCCCTTTGAGTTCCAATTGCTTAAGGGCAGATGATACTGAAACTGTATCCTGTGAATCGCTAAATACTTTTATTTTAATCTGGGAATCGGACATATATTTAAACCGAACTGTAAGCCTCAATTTTTTCTAAGGCTAACTTAACATCCTTCTGATTTATATATGAGTTCCTTAACTGCGGAGATTGAATATTTTCTGCAATAAAATTTATCAATTCCTTTGCATAGATAAAAAAACCTTTAGCTCTGTTAAAATTTCCTCTTTCTATATAGATATCAGATTGCATCAATAAAACCTTCCAGGTCAATTCTGTAATGCTCTCATCCTTTATTAATTCATACGCTCTTTCCAGGTATTCAATCGGTGGCGAAAGTCTTTCAGACTCATAAACCGATGCAATTTTTGCCAGAAAATATTCCCTTTGTGATTCTAATATACTGTTTTGATTAATTATTTCAATAAATACTTTGTCATTTATTTCGTTTAACGCTTGCTCATAATTCTTTTGATCAATTAAAACTTTGATAATTGTAAAATTTACTTCGGTATACTTATTTCTTTCGTCCATCTCAACAAAAGCGTCTCTGATTGATCTTAATCCACTCACCTCAGGAAATTTATTGTCCAGAATTTTATATAAGGCATCGATATACTTCAAGGAATATTTATGCTTTGGCAGTAAATTTTTTTCTTCGATTAATTTTCTAAATCGATCTAAGATATCTCTCATTCTATTCATACTACCAATCAGGTTATAGAAATTGCCGTAAAGGTAAAGCACTTCAGCAAGTTCTTCATCATTCTCATTCGCTTCAAAGATTTGCATCGCTTGCTGCAGGGAATTAAAAACATGCTGATACTCGCATCCTATCATGTATACCTCAGCAAGATTGTACAAAACCAGACCCTGATTTATTTGATTACCAAGGCTTAAAAATATTTTAATTGCATTTTTGTAGTTCTCTACCGCTCTATCAAATTTCTGGTGATTATAATAATAGATTCCTGTATTTAGGAGTATCAATCCTTCCTGTTCAAGGTTTCCAATAGATTCGTTTATATCCGATGCCCTGTTCCAATGTTCTTCTGCTTTTGAATGGATTCCTAAAATATTGAATATGTTTCCTACATTGACTTCAACTCCTGCAACGCGCCGTGGCAATCCTGCCTGTTTATAATTTTCAATGGCGAACATAAACTCTGTAAGAGCAGAATGAAGATCATTATTCTTATATATATAGCACATCCCAAGCAGGTTGTGACAGCGGCCTCTGAGTTCAAACGATAATTTTTTATCCTTTAAAAGTGATTTACTTATTCTCGAAGCTTCGTCATATATTTTTTGTTCAAATTCAGCATAAGCCATCTCTACAAATATTTTATGTTTCAGGGTTACGTCGACTTTCCGTTTCAGCAATTCATTCAGCATTTTTTTAGCTTCATCAAATTTACCAACGTTAAAAAGTGAACTGCTTTTCAAAATTTGAATTTCAGTCTGAACCTTATCATCAAGATTTATTCCCTCTAAAGAATTTATAACCTCTAATGCTGATTGATAATCACTCATTTTATAATATACATCGCAAAGTTTTATTTTAACATCGGTTTTCTTTATACCCCTGAGTGGTAATCCGGCTAAATGTTCCAATATTTTTTTCATATAAGAATATGCTGAATGTTTTTCAACATCTTCAATTTCTATGCACATCGTTTCATAACACAAATCATATTTTCCTGCAAGCTCATAATGTCTGGCTAATTCACTTCTATTAAAATATTGCAGATTTTTTTTGATTCTTTCCGCAAGCACCAGGTGAAGCCCGGTCTTATTTTTAACAGAACTGTATATATGCTTCTTAAATCCATCTGAGGTTATCAATAACGAGCTGCCTGATGTAAAATGCTGCAGAACATTATAAACCTGAAGTTTGAAAACTATATCAGAAATTTTTTGAAATGGGATGTCAAGTAGTGCTACAAGTGTGTTCATCTCAATGACAACATCCAAAGCCGAAATAATTTGAACAACTTTTAATTCTGTTTTCGAAAAATTCTTTAATCTATAATCATAAAGCACTTCATGAGAACTTTTTAATACCCGTATCGCTTCTTCATTTTTATTTATTTCCACTCCGGATGGAAGATGCCTGACGATCCCAAGTAATATTAAATCCTTAATAAACGATACTATGCTGCCAGGCAATAAATCAGCGTATTTGACTATGAGATTAATCAATTCTTCCCGGGGAAAGGACGCTGAGTAACTTTGCTTTATGAATTCTGTGACCTGCACATCGGTAAACGAACTGAGTAAGACATCTCTTACATTATTAATTTCTGTTGATTTGTAACGGTTGTCAGCTGTTTCGGCGAGAATTATTTTTATGCTGTTTACCTGAAAAATTGGAATGATCGAACTAAGTATTTCAGAGGATAAATCATCAAGCAGGTTGAAGTCATCAATTAATAAAATAAACTTAGTCTTTTTAGCAATTAAAGAAATTACCTCCGGCAGCCGAAGTACAAAGCTGGAATCGGATTCATCAGTCAAAGAATTAATTTTTGTAAGTTCTTCTGTTGAAAGAAAATCATAAACCGATTTTGAAAAAACAATTTCTTTCAAAAGGTATTTAATTAATTTTATCCCGGACTTTCCTTTTTGATTACTGACCATAACAGAACCGGGATAAATTTCGTGTACCCTATTCAGTATTGCTGTCTTTCCAGCTCCATCAAATCCTTTTAAAGTAAAAGCCTCACTGCTTGTTTTATCATTTATGTAAACAAATAAAATGTTGAGAACATCCGTTCGATCTGAAAATACTTTTGCGGGCAGGAAATCTTTTGTAATCGAGTCATCGACTTCAATTTCCAAATCACTTAAAACCTGTAATGCGTTTTGAAATCTATCTTCAGGGTTTTTAGCAAGAAGCTTTTTAACAACCTCAATTAGTTCATTTGAATATTTTATAGTTAGAGGAAAGTCAAATTCATTTTCTAACTTCGATTTATAGATTGCAAGTTCATCCGATGAATTAAAAGGAAACCTGTCATAAATAATCCTGTAAAGCATCATCCCGAGAGAATAAAGATCAACCCTGTGATCATGTTCTTCCTTCTTCAGCAGTTCGGGAGCGATATACTGTGCAGTACCTTTGACATCATTTTTAAGCTCTTCACTTCCAAGCTGTGCAAATCCAAGATCAATTAATTTAATGACCGGGTTTCCACCGGGGTTTGCGACCAGAATATTTTCGGGTTTCAGATCATAGTAGATGTAATTTGATTGATGAAGATAATACAAGACTGAGCATATTTGATTTAGTATTATTTTTAATGATAATTCATTCCTTATAAAAACGGATTGAAGCAGCTCGCTTGATGGAAAATATTCAAGTGTGATGAATGGAACCCCGGATTCAACAGCATCGTTCTCGCTTTTTTCCAGAATTGTTCCAATCTCAAGAGCGCGAATGATATTCGGATGATCTAGTTTTTTTAAAGTGAAATACTCTCTCCTGAAATATTCTCTTTCAACATCATTTGCCCCGGATGATAAAACTTTTATGGCAATTTCAGCATCCATAAACTCAGCGTCTTTACATATGTAAACAGCACTGCGGCCTTGTCCGATTTTTTTAATTATCTCATATCGTTTATTAATCATATATCAAGACGCGGATTAAAAAATTTGTTTAATCTTCTTCCAAAATAATTTGCGGAAAAAAGTGTAACGACCAGACAGCCGCCCGGAAATATGATCATCCACCAGGCTTTTGTGATGTATTCCTGTCCTGACTGTATCATTGCCCCCCATGAAGGATAACTGTCTCCGGTACCTAAACCAAGATAGCTCAGAGCAGATTCTGCAAGAATAACATTGCTGAATTGAAAAATTAAATTTACAATTACGGGGGCGATGATAACGGGCAATATTTCCCTGAACAAAATTTTATTCGATTTTATTCCGAGAAGTTTTGAGGTTTGTATATAGTCTTTTTGCTTGAGGGAATTTACTTCTCCTCTTACTATCTTAAATAAACTCATCCATCCTGATATTCCCAGTACAATAACTACAGCAAATAATGAACTTGAAAACAATGCAAGAATTAAAACAACCAGGTAAATAACTGGAAATGCCAAAAGTAATTCTGCAAACCTGTTAAGAACCATATCAATTAAGCCTCCTTTATAACCTGCAATAAATCCCAGTGTAATACCAAGCAGAAACGAAATAAAGACCGCACCGATTCCAACTAACAAGGATATCCTTAATCCATAAACTAATCTTGTAAATGTATCTCTGCCGAATTCATCAGTACCGAGAAGAAATGTTTTGGTTGTTACCAAGGGTTCTCTATTATCTTTAATCAATTTATCGTCCGGAATTTCTTTCATAATATTTTTTTGATGATATAATATTTTATCAGATGTTATAGCACCTATACTGTCGGCGTAAATAATACTTTCATTAAATACCTCCCTAAGAATTTTTCTTTTATAAAGCAGGAATTTATTTAAAGAGTTACCCTCAGAACTATCTTCAATTTTCAAATGCAGAACTTTAACTTTGCTTAATGGAGAAAGGTGTTTGGTTACGCTTAAATTTTTCTGAAAATCCGGGTTCCCTCTTGTAATTATTTGCGCCATTAAAAATGTTATAAGCAGAATTATGATAACACCGGATGAAAAATTTAGATTATACTTTAAAATTTTTATCCGCCGGTGATAAACAATCATAATTAATGGAACAAGAATAAAAATTATTAAGGAAAGCAATGAATCAATAAGTTTAAAATCCAGCAGAGTTAAAGCACCATCGAAATCATTGAACAACAAAGAAAAGTATTTAAACCATAAAACTGCCAGTTCAGTCAACCTCGTAAATTGCAGTAAAATAATTAGCAGCCAAATTGCTGAAGTGAACTGCCATATTTTTAATTTAAATTTCATATCACATTTCCCCGAAGCAGTCTTTTATCAATTTTTAGTTTAAGAAGATCGGCAATAAAATTAGTGAGTATCATTAAAAGTCCGGCAGCAAAAGTACAGCCGATTATAAGAGGATAATCCCTGGTTAAAATTGAATCAATTGTCAGTCTTCCCATTCCCGGCAAGCTAAAAATAACTTCAGTAATAAGCGTTCCGCCTAAAAGTATTCCTAATTCAATTCCGGCAACAGAAATAAACGGACCAATTGCATTTGGAATTACATGCTTCCTAAGAATTGTGTTTTCATTTAATCCATTTGCTCTCAGCTGCACAATAAAAGTTTGGTGATAAATATCTTCCAGGTTATCCCTCAGATACCGATAAAATAAGGCGATTCCGGCTATCGATAAAGTTATCAACGGAAGAATAAGATGGTGAATTTTATCAAGAAGTTTTTCAAAATAATTTAATGAATCATAATCGAGTGAAGTAAAACCAGAAGTTGGAAACAAATCTACCTGGACAGCAAGCAGATAAATCAGCAGAACACCAATTACAAACGCAGGTGTGCTGTAAAAAATCAGCGAGAGGTTGGAAATTAAATTATCGGTATTTTTATTTTGTTTTTGAATAGTGTAAACAGCTAAATAATAACTCACGATAATCTGAACAAGGAAACTGATTGCGGCAATCACAAGCGTGAAGGAAAGAAATTCCCACACAACCGAAGTCACCGGCATCCGGTAATTGTAAGATATGCCTAAATCTCCTTTAATTAAGTTAGCGACAAAGCTTAAGTACTGCTCGGGAAGCGGATCATTCAGTTTGAAGTCCTCGGCAACTTTTTGTGCTATTTCTGGACTGAGTTCTGGTGAAATAAATTTCTGTGCCGGGTTTCCAGGAGAGATCCTTATTAAAATGAACAGCAGACTAATCAGCAAAAACAGTGTTATTAAAGAAGAGATTAATCTTTTAATAACTGCTTTACTGAATTTATTATTCATAAATTTTTAATCGCTGATTTTCCATTCCCAGCAATGTGTGATTGAACCTAGTGGAGTTATGTGTATGTTTTTAATTCTTTTATTATATACTGTAATATTAGGGATCCAGTATAAAAAAGTTACCGGTTGATCATTATGAATTATTTCCTGGAATTTAAAGTACAAATCTTTTTTTCTTTTGTCGGATATTTTTTGTTCCAATTCATTAATTATATCGTCCGCTTGTTTATTCTGATAACTAACAAAATTCAACGGGGTCATTTCCAGGTCCGAATACCAGTAAGACTTAAGCTCAACAGGAATAGGGATATACCAGGCTGCCATCCAGGCATCCATTTTCTTTTCATACAGGTGATCTATAAATGAACCCATTTCAAGATTAACAATTTTCATTTCTATGCCAATAGAAGCAAGATTATTTTTTATGATAGTTGAAGCATAATTTCTAAGCGGATTGCCGGACGGAAAATATAATGTAAATCTAAACTCTGTATTATTTTTATCTAAAATTCCATTATTATTGGTATCCTTCCAGTCTTCTGCTGCAAGAAGTTTTTTTGCCGTTTCGGTATTATACTGATATGCTTTTATTTCCGGGTTAAAATATCTTTTAAAAATTTTTGAAACGGGGCTAACTGCTATCTCACCGTAATTCAGCAAATACTCTTCAAGAATTTCCTGATTGTTAATTGCATGCGAAAGTGCAATTCTGACATTTTTATTTCCGAAAAGTTTGTGCAGTATGATTTTATTTTCTTTAGTGAATAATTCCGGATCAATATTATTCCAACCGATATAATCATACTCTCTTCCCACAACTGAAACAATATTAAGCGATTGGTTCTTTCTCATATCCTCAATGTCCTCGGTTTTAACAAGTTCC
>DATDOL010000108.1:0-4305 GCA_035293265.1 Ignavibacteriaceae bacterium
TGGCAAAGAATGAGACTCGTTCATAGAACTCTCGACATAGAAATCGTTGGAGATACAATTGCATACGGATTACTTACTAAAACTTTTGAAGGTGTTCTTTTTATTAAAGCAGCTTATGATTCTGCAAGCATCGAGCCTGACACATTAATTCAAAAGCCGTTTACCGCAGTTGTTACGCGGAATATAATTTTCATAAGAGTTGGCAGATCTCCTTTTCCAAGACATAATTGGAGAATTGCAGCGGTTTCTCTTCCCGAAGGCGGAACCCAAAGCCCGAATATTGATATCAAAAAACTGACAGCATATTTACCGAATGGAGACACCCTCGTAATAGAATCACCAAATGATTACTATTTCAGAAGGGGCTGGGGAGGCTGGAGAGATATGCCACAAATACATCCCGGTGATTCGGTTCGGTTAAGAGTTGAAGTATTCAGCGCTTATGAAGAAGATGATTTTGTTACGCTTACTTTCGGAGTCAACAAATGGATTAAGCAAAGATCAAGAAAACTTTTTGAACTAGTCTCATCTACCCCGAATGGCGATGGATGGGATAAAGTTTATGAGCAGACTTTTGAAGCACATCCATGGCCGGGATTTTTCCATGCGATATTAAATGCAATGCCACGACAGGTAGTCTTTGATGATTCAACTCCGGTTGAAGCTGAAGCCTGGGGTGTACCATATGTTGTCCATTTGCATTAAAGAGAATTCCCCTCATACATCCGCTCCACAGAATCCCCCTCCTATGCGTAGCTGGAGGGGGAATTTTTAACCGGGGGAAATTGATAAATAAGTTTGATAATAATTGTGTACAACTTTAATTTAACTAAAATGAAAAACTTTAAAATATATCCTGTTCTTTTAATCTTAATCACAATACTACACGGTTGTGATAAACCCGCACCGACGGAATTGATTAATGATATATCAGACGGGGAACAACTTGAGTATGAAATTCTTACAAGCGATCTGAACGAACAATACGTTTCCAGGGGAACCGATACTTCCGGCATAATGCAGGATTTCAGAGGATTAAGAAATCTGATTTCTGTTAGCGGCATTAAGATCACCAATGAAAATCAAACTGTTGAATTCTGTCTTGCACAAGGTTTTTTCTTCGATTGGTCTCAGCCGGTTTATTATTCGAATGAAAGATTACTTGGATTCAAAACTGTGATACCGGGAGTAATGAAATTCAATAACGAGTTTGCCCGGATAGCTGATTACAGAGTCTGGTTTAGAGACAGAGGAGAATTTCAGGATACACTGCTTGGAAATAAATTTCTTCTTTACAGAAGCAAAAGCGGTTGGGGGGATCCATTCTGGTTTGAATATGGTACACCTGTAAGTTTCAATTTTCAGCCGTTTACCGGAGACCCGGTGAGCTTTAATATTCTAACACCCAAAGGCATTACGGGAACAGTA
The DNA here is from genome assembly GCA_035293265.1 of Ignavibacteriaceae bacterium. Lineage (GTDB taxonomy): Bacteria > Bacteroidota > Ignavibacteria > Ignavibacteriales > Ignavibacteriaceae > DATDOL01. The sequence goes on from DATDOL010000108.1 coordinate 1,429, forward strand.
TTCTTACAAGGCAGACACCTAAACAGAAATCTTGAAGCTATTCTCGAGTGGAATAAAGTACAGGGTGGCAGGGTATCTATTGTTGTAGGCGTAATCAGGCATGGACAGTTTTCTTCCATTCCGGTTTATCGGTTCGGAGTTAGCGATAAAAGCAAGCTGATAATCCCGAAAAGATTTTTTTCCGAAATACCGTTACAAGATTTCAGGAAGCTGGTCTTTACATTTATCAGGAGTTTTGAAAAGATGGAAAGACACGGTGAAAATAATTTATTTGTATCATCTCAAAATATTCATAGCATTGTTATAGATATTCCTTGAAATTTATAGTAATTATTTGCAGCACAATCATGATCTTTAATGCAAAAATATTGTCCCAGAATTCATTTGGGTTAACCGGGTTGTGGGGATTGTCGTCAAAAGCTTCTGCCCCATACTATAGTTATGAAACAAACACATCAAATTTTTCAATTCTGAATGACTGGGGAATTTCACTTACATACGGTGCCGAATTCTCTGAAAGCATTAATTCAAATATTTATTCTATTTCATTATCAAAAACTTTAAGTGATCATAATTTATCCGGACGGTTCAGTCCGGGTTACCAGAAACAATTTCTTTTTTCCACCGGTGAAACTATTATTATAAATGATACAACAACTCAATCGCTCAGCGCAGATTATACTTATAAAGAATTATTCGGACTTGGGTATTCATATAATTTTACTCCGCAGCTAAGTGTGGGATTTACTTTCCGTTTTTTCAACCAGGACTTCAACCGGGCAATTGTAAAACCTGTTTTTGGAGATACTCTTTATCTCGTAAGAGAAAACATTAATGAACAAATAAATTATTGGAAAGGAGACCTGGGAATTAATTTTTTTCTGAATGACAATTTTTCATTCAGTGCTGCTTCGATTAATCTTTTTAATATTGTTGAACAAACAGAAACCCCCGAATTTGATGGATATACATTGACTACTCAGGAGGCCGCACTTTTAGCAGGCAGTTATACTCCGATTGAAATCATAAATCTTCATTTGATGTATGAAACCTCAGGCTCGTATCAAGTCAGTGCCACAGGGATTGCTTCGCAATTTGTTTATGGATTAACAGCATTTCATGACAAATACCAGTCTCCATATTTTGCGGGCATCGTTCCGGCGATTGGTTATAAATCAAAAATGTTTGAGGTTTTACTTTCGGGGGTAAAATATTTTTCTGACAGAACAGAGTCTCAGAGTTTTTCACAATTCGAGGAAGAAGGCATCCATAATATTATAAATAATCCCTATAGCTTTGACAAAATATTACTCTCGCTTTCATTCAATATAGATGGAGGAATTGAGCAGAAAGTTAAATTGATTGATGTTGAATTAGTTGAAGATATATATCCGACATTTTATGATGCGTATATTGATAATCCGATTGCATATGGAATAGCGGTAAATCTGACGAACGAAAAAGTTGCAGTTAAACCATCTTTAAAGATTAAAGATGTCAATGAAAGTGCAATTCAATCTCCGGAAATATTTATAGCTGCATTCGACACAGTGAGGATTCCTTTTTTTACGATTATCCCGGATGATTACAATGCCGGCAAGCCTGTATTATCTTATGCTGATTTTTATGTCTCAACCTCCGCTGAAGAGCCGGATGATATTATCCAAAAAGCAATCCTGGTAAATGGAGTAAATGCATGGGATGGAAAAGTCAGCAACCTGAGATATTTTATCAAACGTGATGTTGCTTTTTCGATGAACTATTCCAAAAAATTATTTAGCGATAATAAGCAATTGATGGATACTTTGCCTTCTGCTTTAACTTCCTTTTATAAAGCCAAATTGTTGTTTAACGATTTTGTGCAAAGACTTGTTTATACTTCCGATCCCAGAGCTACTGCAGAGTATGTTCAATTTCCACAACAAACAATCGAGTTAAAAGGTGGTGATTGTGATGACCTGAGTGTTTGTTACAGCTCATTGCTTGAAAGTGTTGGAATACAAACTGCGCTTGTCGATTACAAATCAGATGGAACATTCAGGCATGTTAACATTCTGTTTAATACCGGTCTTACTCCAGGCCAGGCAAGCTACATTACAAACAATGACACAAAATATTTTGTTAGAAAAAATTCTTCAGGAGATGACGAAGTCTGGCTTCCTGTCGAAACAACTTCGCTTACAGATTTTGATACAGCATGGAGAATCGGCGTTGAAAAATTTAATAAAGAAGCAATTTCCGATCTGGGAATTGCCACAGGTAAAGTTGAAATAATAGAAGTTTATTAATATCAAGGAAATCAAAATGAAAATATTATTTATTATGTTAATTGTGACTTCAGCTTTAACAGCACAAACGTATGAAGCAATCAAAGTAAAAGGTGAAGTTAAATATCAAACTGACTCAGGAGAAAAATGGCTCGGTCTAAAACAAGGGGATATTCTCAATTCTAATTCTGTTGTTACATCCGGTCCTAATGCTCTTGCACAGATAAAGACTGAGAAAATTACTTTCTCTTTAAAGGAACTATCTGCTGTATCTGTAATCAACATCAAACAATTAAGCAGGGATGAACTGCTTCTTGCTTTGGCAATGGAAGATATGCTTAATGTTCCGGAAAAGAATGAAAACACTGCTCTGAGCACTGCTGTTTACGGAAGCCAGGAAGATGGCATTAATCCATTATTCATCAAATCAGATAATTTTGGGATAAAAAGATTAAATGGTGCAGTTCAGCTTGCGGAAAGTGGAATGGAGGAATCAGCTATTCTTGCTGCAAAGGAAACATACAGAAAATATCCGGATGTAAAATCAATTCCGTCCTTCAGAATATTTTTTGCAGGTCTTCTTTCAAAAAAAGGATTGTATGAAGACGCC
>DATDOL010000109.1:0-3894 GCA_035293265.1 Ignavibacteriaceae bacterium
GATTGGGTCCTGGTAAGTTTTAACATCAATAAAAGCTGGTAAAATTATAAGATCGGCATTAATTAATGAATCAAGAACCCGGTTATAATCATTCTTGTTCGATGTCTTAGTTAATAATTCTGAAGTAATATTTTCAAGCCGACTTTCAACAAGGGATTTAAAAAGTTGACTTTTTTCCGCTCCTTCACCATCTGTTAATGTAATACAATAAATTTTTTGGAACTTTGAATAATCAAGCGGAATTAAACTGCTGTCATTTTTTAAAAGAGTTGTTGATTCTTCCGCTATTTTTTTTGAAAGCAGAAAGTGCTCTTTAATTATAAGCGATTTTTGGATCGTATTGATATCAGAAAATTTATTGTGCTCAATATTAAGCCACCGTTTGGCAGCCAGAATTTTCCTTACACTCTCATCAATTCTTTCAATACTTATTTTACCTGACATCACTGCACTTTTTAATGCGTTGATTGCAGTACCTGCATCAGGCGGCATGAGAATGACATCAATTCCCGCAATTACTGCCAGTACTGCTGCATCTTCACTTGAATAATATTTTGTAACGCCTTCCATATTCATTGCATCGGTAATAATCAATCCATCAAATCCCATTTCATTTTTTAATAACTGTGTGATAATCGGCTTTGATAGAGTTGACGGAGTTCCCGGGATTGGATCAAGTGAAGGAACTTCGAGGTGACCTATCATTATAGAATGAACACCTGCGTCAATAGCTTCCTGAAACGGTTTCAGCTCATTCGATTTCAGATAATCTGCATCTCCATTTATTCTTGGCAGATCATAATGTGAATCAATCTCTGTATTTCCATGGCCGGGAAAATGTTTTGCAGATGTCAGAATCCTTGTATTCTTTGATCCGTCGATAAAAGCTTTTACGAATTCGGAAACTTCATTTAAGTCTTCCGAAAAAGCACGGATATTAATAACTGGATTTAAAGGATTATTATTTATATCGGCAACCGGTGCGAAATTCCAGTGAACTCCAAAGATTCTGCATTCCATTGCAATTGCTTTTCCCATTTCAAAAGCAAAAGAACTGTTGTGTGTTGAACCTAAAGCCATTGCATGAGGAAATTCAGTGGCATTATCTACCCTTGTACCTAATCCTCTTTCATAATCGGAAGATATCAGAAGCGGTATATCTGCAGTCGCTTGGATTTCGTTTATGAACGAAGCCTGTTCGATTAATCCGCTTTGAAATAAAATCAATCCTCCTATTTTTCTATCTTTAACCAGCGCTTTAATTTTTTTGTAACCGTCAGAGCTTGTATCGATATCCTCTCTGTAAACAGCAGGCATTATCATTTGAGCACATTTGTCATCCAGGCTCATTTCTTTGAGTTTGTTCTCAATCCAGGTTTTGTCATCGTTGGTTAATTCAAAAACTGATGGATATTTGATATCATCGTAAAGATCTTTTTCAGAAGAGGCAATTTTGGTTGGAGAAATTGCCACAACAATTATTATTAATGCAGAGACCAGAATTTTATTAAACGAACTTCGCTTTATCATTAATGAAATAGTTTGTGTGAAAAAAAATGAGAAGGAGTTCAACCCTCATCAATTGCATGAATTACTGCGTCATGCAATTTCGGTCTGATTTTTAAAATCTTTTTATTTTCTCTAGAAGGATAAACTCTGTTGGTTAAAAAAACAACAATTAATTTTCTGGTTGCATCAATCCACACCGATGTTCCTGTGAATCCCAGGTGCCCGAATGAAGTTTCATCAAAATAATTTCCTGCTGATGAACCTTTTTCAGATTTTGTGTCCCAGCCTAAAGCCCGGGTACTTTTTTCTGAAAATCTTTTGGTGAATAGTTCAACAGTTTCGGGTTTTATTAATTGTTGGCCGTTAAAAGTTCCATTATTCAAAATCATTTGCAGAAGTTTTATTAGATCTGGTCCGGTTGAGAACAAACCCGAATGCCCGGCCACTCCACCCAATAATGCAGCCGTTTCATCGTGTACTTCTCCTTGTATTTGTTTCATCCTCCAATAGTTGTCCATCTCAGTTGGTGCTATTCGGAATTTCAGTGTATCCGGCGGATTAAAAAATGTCTCGGTCATTTGCAATGGTAAAAAAATTTCTTCACCACAAAATCGATCCAAAGTCCTGCCTGAAACTTTTTCAACAAGTTTACCAAGAACAATAAATCCTAAATCGGAATAAACAGTTTTTGTTCCTGGTTCATATTCGGTTTTCAATTTATAAATGTCGTTAACAATTCCTTCTGCAGATAAGTTCAACGAGTAATACTTTTTCCAGGCAGGCATACCACTGTTGTGAAGAAGAAGATTTAATATTGTTATGTTTTCTTTTCCGTTTTGTGCAAACTCCGGGATAAATTTTGAAACCTTGTCATCAAGTTCAAATAAGTTTTTATCTAAACAGATCATAGCAGCAGTTGTTGTTGCAATAACTTTTATCAATGATGCAATATCATAGATTGTTTTATTTGTAACTGATGCAGAACTCGTATCATAAGTAAAATGTCCGAAGCCTTTTTCATAAATTGTGTTCCCATTATGTGAGACTAATAGAACAGCTCCCGGGAATGAACTATCTTTTATTGCTTTCATAATCAGCTTATCAGCTTTATCAAATCTGTTCTGTTTTATTTCTGATAATTTAGATTCTTGCGAAGTACAAAAGAGTGAAGTTACAAGCAGAAATAATATTACGGAGAGCGGTTTCAATAATTAACTTTTCCCTTCTGTAACTTTCTTACCGAAATTTTCGTCAATTGAAATAAATTTAGTAATAATAAAAGCTGGAATGGTTGAGATGCAAACCCAGATAAAAAAGTAATTATACCCGACTTGTTCCTGAATCCACCCGCTGATCATCCCCGGCAGCATCATTCCAAGTGCCATGAAGCCTGTAGCAATGGCGTAATGAGATGTTTTATATTCACCTTCAGAAATATAAATCAGGTAGAGTAAAAAAGCGGTGAAACCAAAACCATACCCGAATTGCTCGACACCAACGCAGATATTGATCATAACAAAATCGGATGTTTGTGAGTATGCGAGATAAACATAAGCGAGATTCGGTACATTGATTGCAAAAAGCATCCACCATATCCAGTATTTCAATCCATTCCTTGCCGCAGCAATTCCGCCTAATAAACCACCGAGAGAAAGTGCAATTATACCAACAGTTCCATACACAAATCCTACTTCACTTGTTGTTAGTTCAAGTCCGCCAAGATTTTTTGCATCCAGCAGAAAAGGAGAAGCAAGTTTAACTAGTTGTGCTTCACCAAAGCGGTAGAATAAAATAAATAAAAGAATTAATAGAATATTTTTCTTCTTGAAAAACGCAGTAAAAGTTTTCAAAGAATTGAACATGAGATTTTTTAACTGCAGTTGATTTCGCTTCTCATCACTTTTTGGCTTCGGGAGAATTATTAGGTGATAAATTGCAAACAAAACTAACAACCCGGCGAGAATAAAAAACGTAACCATCCAGGCAAAAGATATATTTCCCGAACTTTCTTCAAGCTGTCCTGCAAGAATAACAAGCAATCCCTGCCCTGAAAGAAAAGCGAAACGATAGAATAATGTTCTGATACCTACAAACAATGCCTGGTTGTGTGTCGATAATCCAAGCATATAAAATCCATCAGCAGCAATGTCGTGTGTTGCAGAACTGAATGCCAGCAGCCAGAAGAAAGCGAGTGTGTACTGAAAAAATTCATGGACAGGGATAGTTAATGCAACACTGGCGAGTCCGGCACCAATCATAAATTGGGTTACGATTATCCAAGTTCGTTTTGTTTTAAGAAGATCAACCAAAGGGCTCCATAATGGTTTTATTACCCAGGGTAAGTATAGCCAGCTTGTGTAAAGCGCGATTTCGGTGTTTGAAATC
>DATDOL010000110.1:0-8375 GCA_035293265.1 Ignavibacteriaceae bacterium
CGGATGTTCTTTCCCTCGTTTAAAGTTATTATAACACAGCTTATTTTTTTCATAACAGGTTTTTTGAATAATTCACCCATTCAAACTAATAAAAATAAATTTATTGAAACAAAGAAGTTTTTCTTTTAAGAGTTGTGAAAATTTCAACTGGAACAATTAATATTCGATTAAGCTGAGCTATGATTCTTAAATTGAATTTCACTTATCAACCGCATAAAAAAAATTAATACAGATTATCAGAACTTCTATTACCTCATTTCTAAATTTGAAATTGAGAAAATTTAAGTGATTGGACTATGTATGGAGTCGAACCTTCTGTAATGCTTTGGTTTTTGGCAGCAATAATTCTTGATTTTTGATTCATATTTTAAACTATTTACTCTATTTCTCCACAGCAAATAGACCCGATTTATGTTATATTTCTCCCTTGATAAATCAGATTCATTAAAATGACTGCTAAAGAATTACAGAAGAAATACAATAACCCAAACAATTTTATCAACAGGGATTTAAGCTGGATAGAGTTTAACAGGCGGGTTCTGGAAGAAGCATATAATCCCGAACTGCCTTTGCTTGAAAAAATTAAATTTGTTTCGATTTTTGCCTCGAACCTTGATGAATTTTATATGATAAGAGTTTCCGGTCTGAAGGAACAGGTTGATGCAAACATTCTTGAACCAACTATTGACGGATTCACTCCAGCAGAACAATTACAAAAAATTGAGAAACTTCTCAAACCAATGAGGCAGCAGCTGAATGAGTTATGGGTCAACCAGATTGTACCTGCATTAAGAGAGAACAACATTTTCCTACTGAAGTTTGATGAATTCAATGATGAAGAACAAAAAAAATTAAAAGGGTATTTTGAGAAAGAAATTTTCCCGGTTCTGACACCATTAGCTTTTGATCCCGGTAGACCATTCCCATACATTTCAAATCTGAGTGTTAGTCTTGCTATCTTTGTACGCCAGCCGGATGGCGAAACCCACTTTGCAAGAGTTAAAGTTCCTAAAATTTTACCGCGATTATTTCTGGTGGATGAAATTCTAAATCCCGGAAATCAATCAGGAACCAATGGAACATTTGAGGCAAAATTTATCTGGCTTGGAGATTTAATAAGAGCAAATATTTCTTCACTGTTCCCCGGGATGGAAATTGTTGCTGCAAACCGGTTCCGGATTACACGTGACACGGACATTGAATTACAGGAAGATGAAGCGGACGACCTGCTGAGAGTTATTGAAGAAAATATAAGACAAAGAAGATTTGGTCAGGTGGTCAGGCTGGAAGTAAGCAGTAAAATTCCGGAATTTATGCTTGAAACCCTGATGGAGAATTTAAATATAACCCGTGATGATGTTCATATTTCAGAAGGTCCAATCGGACTTAGCGATGTTATCACTCTTTACAATTTACCGCTGCATCAGCTTAAAGAAAAACCGTTTCACCCGGTGCTTCCAAAAGTGTTTGAGAGTGATGAAGATATTTTCTCAATAATTAAGCAAAGAGATATACTTCTCCATCATCCTTATCACTCATTCAAACCTGTGGTTGATTTTATCAAACAGGCAGCAAAGGATCCGGATGTTTTAGCAATAAAGCAAACTCTTTACAGGGTTGGGTCTGATTCTCCTATTGTTCGGGAATTAATTGAAGCAGCTTTACGCGGAAAACAAGTTGCTGTGCTTGTCGAACTTAAAGCGAGGTTCGATGAAGAGAATAATATTTTCTGGGCAAGAGAGCTGGAAAAAGTCGGGGCTCATGTTGTATATGGACTCGTCGGTCTAAAAACTCATGCAAAGATGACTCTTGTTGTCCGTAAGGAATTTGATGGTGTAAAAAGATACGTGCATATGTCCACTGGAAATTACAATGCAGCCACTGCAAAAATTTATACTGATATCGGTTTGTTCACCTGCAATCCTGAAATTTGTTCTGATATATCGGATATTTTTAACTACCTGACAGGATATTCCAAACAAAAAAAATACAGGAAACTTATTGTTGCACCGATAAATATGCGCGAAAAAATTCTTGAGATGATTGAAAAGGAAATTGAAAATGTTCAGAACGGTGGTGAAGGAAAAATAATCTGGAAAATAAATTCAATTGTCGATCCTGTAACAATCGGTGCGCTTTACGAGGCTTCAAATGCAGGGGTGAAGATCGAATTAATTATAAGAGGAATTTGTTGTCTTGTACCTGGCGTGGAGGGTTTAAGTAAAAACATAATCGTTAGAAGTATTGTTGGCAGATTTCTTGAGCACAGCAGAGTATATTATTTTTATGATAACGGCCGGGAAGAAATGTACTTAAGCAGTGCTGATATTATGCAGAGGAACCTGGATCGAAGAGTTGAAATCACATTCCCGGTTGAAGATCAGAATTTAAAAAATGAAATTATGAGTACTTTGATCAAGGTCTCTCTGAAAGACAATATAAAGAGCCGTGAACTATTACCTGACTGCACATACCGTTTCGTGGTTTCTTCAAATGGAAGTAAAAAGGTGAATAGCCAGGAATGGCTTATGAAACGTGTAGTTAAAACCCACGGTGAATTTATAAAACCATAATACTGCTGATAATACTTTGCCCTTCAAAAATAAAAAATGGTTTTAATCTTAAAGGGATAATGTGAAAGGAATAAATTAGAGTATGAGCGATATTACCAAAAGTGAATTGTTAAATGCATTAAAAAAAATTAATCTTAAAGAAGCTGTAACAGATCGACTTACACTCAATTCAATAAAAAATCTCGAAACTAAAAATCATTCTTTAACAGCAGATATTTCGCTGCCCGGCTCATCAGAAATAACTGAGAAAGCACATACAATCTTAGCTGATGGAATTAAAAATATATTCCCCGAACTGAAGGAAATTCATTTGAATATTCAAACTTCATCTCCGGTTGTTACCACCCATAAGGATCCGAAAAAAGATGCCGTTCTGCCGGGAGTGAAAAACACAATTGCAGTTGCAAGCGGTAAAGGTGGAGTCGGCAAAAGTACTGTAGCAGTTAATCTTGCAGTTGCTCTTGCTAAAGATGGAGCCAGGGTTGGTTTGATTGATGCTGATATTTACGGTCCGAGCATTCCCTTGATGCTCGGAGTTAATAAAAAACCGCAGGTTCGTCAGGATGGAAATGGTGTTAAACTTATTCCACTCGACATCTATGGTATCAAATTTATCTCGATTGGTTTACTTGTAGATGATAAAGCTCCGATTATCTGGCGTGGACCAATGGCAAGCGGTGCAATAAAACAATTTATGAGTGATGTGGATTGGGGAGAACTTGATTATTTAGTTTTTGATATGCCTCCCGGAACGGGTGATATACAGTTAACGCTCGTTCAAACAATTCCATTAACCGGTGCTGTTATTGTTACAACTCCTCAGGAAGTCTCTCTTATTGATGCACGTAAAGCATTAAAAATGTTTGAAAGAGTAAATGTTCCGGTTCTTGGTATTGTTGAAAATATGAGTTACTTCATTGCACCCGATACAGGTAATCGTTATGATATCTTTGGATCAGGCGGAGGAGAGAAAATTTCTAAAGAACTTGGAACTGTTTTCCTTGGGGGAATTCCGATAGATTCAAGAATCAGAGAAGGTGGAGATAAAGGTGTGCCCATCGTGTTCGATATTCCCGACACAGAACATGCAGATATTATTATGGATTTATCCAGGAAACTTACTGAACAGGTGAACATCCGGAATTCAAAAGCGCCGGGGAAAATTGAAATTCTTCTAGGTGATGATGATTAATTTGCATCAGGAATTAAGTAAAACGATATTTAACCGGATATAAAAATCAGATTCGATATGAAAGAAGAAATCTTAAAAGCTTTAGATTCTATCAGACCGTTCCTGCAAGCTGATAACGGCGATGTTGAGCTTGTGGAAGTTTCTGAAGACGGTATTGTTAAAGTAAGACTTACAGGAGATTGTGAAAATTGCCCGATGTCTACCATGACATTAAGAGCCGGGATTGAAAGAGCACTTCTTCAGGCAATTCCGGGGATACGAAGAATCGAATCTGTAAATTGAATCGACGTAAACTATTAATAAAATGACCGACAGCAGTTCTAAAAAATTATTGAAACCAGTTTTCCTGATTTCAGGTGCAATCATTTTTATTTATGTGTTGTACTTACTTTCCGATATTATAATTCTGCTGGCAATATCAGTATTACTGATGTTTATATTGGCTCCCTTTGTTTCTCTTCTGGAATCCAGGGGTTTTAACAGAATAACTTCAACTCTCATTACATATGGCATTTTTGGATTCTTAATTTACCTGAGCTTATCAGTAATTATTCCAATTTTCATAGTTCAGATGAACCAGCTAATAACTGCATTAGAAGGATTTTCATTCGATACAGAACTTCGTTCAATTGAAGAAAGCATCATTGCATATTTAACATTCCTAAAGCCGGGCGATTTAACTTCAAGAGTTGAAGCATTTGTTACAGACCAGATTGTCAACAGCATTGAAACGTTAACTTCCCTGCTCACAAGTATTGTATCTATTGCTGCTGCTTTGTTAATAGTTCCCTTTATTACTTTCTTCCTTCTCAAAGACAGCAAAAAAATTCTGCAGGGCATTTTACAAATTATGCCGAATAAAACTTTTGAGATGTCTTACTGGGTCTTAAAGAAAGTTAGTCTTCAGCTTGGATTGTTTGTCCGGGCATGGATTTTTGATGCAACATTTGTAGGCGTGATGATAGGTATCGGGTTTTTTATTATTGGAGTTCCGAACGCAATGCCGCTTGGTGTTATCGCCGGGCTTGGTCACCTGATTCCATATTTTGGTCCCATCATCGGCGGTCTTCCGGCAATAATAATTTCATTAATTCAGTATGGGGATTTTTCACAGGTGCCGTTGATTTTATTAGTCGTATTAGCTACTTATACTTTTGATAATGGATTTATCCAGCCGGTTATTTTTGGCAGGAGTGTGGATATGCACCCGATTGCAATTATACTTCTTATAATTTCCGGCGGGCAGTTGTTTGGGTTATTAGGCATGCTTCTTGCCGTTCCGGTCGCAACTGTTGTTAAAACTTTTACTAAAGAAATTTACTTTGCTACAAAAAATTATAAAATTGCGAAAGTATAGAAACGCAGACTTGCAGCAATCAAAAAGAATCAGCTAAATCCTGGTTTTTATTCATCGATAATCGTTTAACAAGGTGTTCAGAAATTCGCTCTGCATTCGCAAGAATTGTAAGACTCGAATTAACAGCAAGGGAGCTTGGAACAGTTGCTCCATCCGATATGAACATACCGGGATAATCGAATACCTCTCCATAAATATCGACAACACCATGCTTTTTACTTTCTGCCATTCTGCAGGAACCGATCATATGAGTTGTTGAAAAGTTTATTTCATCATTTGGCTGTCCTTCAGAATCAAGCATTTCATGATGAATTATTTTACATCCGTTTCTATTAAAAATTGATTCCAGTAATTTGCTGATAGATTTATAATATCTAATTAACCCCGGGGTCAAATTCATTCGTGGTTTAACAGAATCAGTTCCATCAAGATAAATTTCCGCTGCAGGCGGAGTTAAACCAAGTGCATAAAGAACGATCATTCTTCTTCTGTAAAGTTTCATCAGGTCAACATTTGGCTGCCCCCAATAGGAAGGTTTCCGGTTTTCACCTTCAAGCTGAAGTCTTGCAGCAGCAACTACATGAAGAGGAAGCGGTTTGGCAGAAGATATTGTAATTCCTTTCGAGTCAAAAAAATGATAACTGATCATTCCCGGGTGTGATCTTCCGCTTAGCATATCTCCCTCGATCATGTTTTCAGGAATTAACCCTACACATTTAACGCTCCCGTTAAACGCAATATTCTTTCCTAAATGAGAACTAAGGAAATGAAGATGTTTTTTCGAATTCAGCAGCAGTTTTGCCGTCCCTACAGTACCGCCTCCGAGAATTAATATTTTTGTCTTTACAGTGAACATTTCACCCTTCTCAACCTGTCTGCATTTCACTTCATAACGGTATGGAATTGAATTTATTGAAAAGCATTTCTTTGTTGAATTAATATTCGGAATACAAGTTCGGATATCTAATGCATCGGTATCTGTTAAAATTTTCATTCCGAGTTTTTGAGCCTGCGGTAAATAATTTTGATGAAGAGATTGCTTTGCGCCGAATAAGCATCCGGAGATACAATATCCGCTTCCAACACATCCTTTAACTGCATATCTTGAACGGTCGCATGAATAGCCCAGATTTTTCATTAACAGAGAAAATACGGCTCCTGATTTGGGAATTTCATCGACGGAAATCTGTTCAACGTGAAGCATCTTCTCAGCGATATCATAAAAAGGATCCATAGCCTGCCTAGTAATTCCTGCAGGCCATAAATAATTTCCATTTTCATCTTTCTGTGAAAAAACTTTTGAAGGTGCTCTTAATGAAACCATTTCATAAAATCCTGAACCGCCGCCAAGTCCCTCTGCATACATCATTGATATAGATTTATCTGAAACACCTTTAATGTACTGAAGTAAATATTTCGGGTCTTGCGTCATCCGGAAATCTTTTTCCGGTACAATGTTCTTCCCTTTTTCAATCATAAGCACATTGAAGCCAGCTTCAGATAATCTTAGTGCAGGAGCTGCAGCACCAAATCCACTGCCGATTACCAGTATATCTGTTTTTAAATTTTCCATTTTAATCTCCTTTAATTAACAATAATTTCCTGTTGAAGTCAGTTCTGCAGCAAGATAGTTGTAATTATCTGAGTAATACATTTCAGTATCATAAAAGCATAACTGCCGGGAAACTCGATCAGACTGCAACCTCTTTCATCATCATAAATGCTGCAATAAACCGAAACCTGAGAAATAAATATTGCTGCAGTGTAAATTTTTTCAGTGGTTGAATCATCATCCAGACCAGCCTGAATAACTTCTGTCCGTTCAGCCAATGACAAATCATAAAAACATTCTGTACCGAACATCTTTTTGCTTTTGTTGCACAGATCTGAGATAAAGAATCCACAGTATTTATAGAATGGATAGTATTCATCGTAAAATATTGTGCAGAGATTCGGGTTGTTTGTATCGGCACCTGGAATCACTGTTGTTACAAATGCTTCAAGAATTTTTTTCTTCAGGTAAGCATCCTTGTCATATTTATCATCGTGAGAATTTAAAAGTATTTTTACAGGTGTACAGCTAGTCATAATAAAACCTGTAACCAATGCAATCTGCTTAAGAAAATCATTACGGGAAATCACCCGGTTATTTCCCTGACCGCTTTGAATCTTGCTTTGAAATATTTTATTTAACATTTCAGCACCTTTTATCATTCGATAAAATTGTAATTGTTTCTGGTGCCAATATTGCGAATCAAAATGCGGTGGTTGTCAAAGGAAAGTAAAAGAGATGTAAAAGTTTTATATGGAAGAAAACCGGGATATTCAGCCAGGATGGAGGGATGTCCCTGTCAGAAGAACAAAATTATTTCAGAAATAGCATCTTCATCGTCTGTGTAAATTCATTAGCTTTCAACTGATAGAAATACACTCCGCTCGAGAGGTTAGAAGCATCAAATGAAACTTGATAAGTCCCGGCATTTTTTTCTTCATTAACTAAAATTGTTACTTCATTTCCAAGGATATCATACACTTTTAACGTCACGTATCCAAAATCGGGAATTCGAAATTCGATATTTGTAATTGGGTTAAAGGGATTCGGGTAATTCTGCAACAACTCAAATCCATCTGCTAATGGAATATCCTCTGGAGAAATGTTTGTAATAATTGGTTCGTAAGTAACCGTGAAGTGTCCGCCGGTCCCTGCTGGTAAATTTAGAATCCGGGAAGTTGAATTATAATTAGCATAGGCTTGTCCTTCAAGCAGAACTTCAGAGATAATTAAGCTGGTGTCATTTATCGCAAGCGGAGTAAGTATAATTTCTCGGTCAGTTTGAAGCGGTAGAAAATTGTAATGCAGAACAACCGGCTGATAATGATAAAGAAGATTTCCATAAAGATAAGTGTAGTACCCGGTTTCAATTGAATGATAACCCGCTTTTCCTGAATTTCCTTTAGCTTCATTCCAGGCAAAGCCACCGTAACGAGTGCGATCAGCATAAACTTCTCCGTAAGTATGATCAACAAAGTACTGCATATAAAAATTAATTGTTTCATCAGCCATCTGTAAATACCAATCCTCGCGAGTCAGGTTATACATCTGAAGTCCTGCAACGATTGCCTGTTCCATCTGCCACCATGCTTTGGTTGAATCCTGCAATCCCCATAAAAGCATTTCTCCGGTTATGCGGTTAAAATCTTTATACGGTCCGCCGAAATCGTGATCGTAACCATTTTGCCAGACATCATTAAT
>DATDOL010000111.1:0-7809 GCA_035293265.1 Ignavibacteriaceae bacterium
CCTAAGAATGATGCACCAAGTAATCTTCGATTCATTTTATCAAATACAATTTTTCCAAAAACTTCCTCACTGCCTGGCATCACTTTCACGAGGTTTGAAACGCTAGCGGATACTGCTGCAAAATCAACTCCAGCGTTTTTAGCTGCATGAGTATTTATCCCAACCTCTGCAAAATATTTATTAAATATTTTAACGGAAATATTTTTAACTACCGGTTCAGCATTCATATTTCCACCTGCAGAATTTTCTCCTGCAATGCGTCCAAAATTATATGCTTGTAATGCTAAGGGGAAATAGTCCGGTTTACCCGTAACAGAATTTACTACTTCGATATTATCACCAGCAGCATAAATGAAATTGTCTGAAGTTTTCATTTTCCGGTCAACTTTGATGCCGCCGGTTTTTCCGATTTCAAGTTTCGCCTGAACAGCCAAATAAATATCCGGAATGAAACCCGTTGCGACTAAAATAAGATCAGTATCAACAAATCTTCCATTAACTTTTATTGCTTTAGCTTTGTCGTTATAAATTATTGGTTCAGCATTTTCCTGATTGCTAATGAAGCTTACATTATTATTTTTAAGAATCGCGAGCACTTTTTCACTTATTTCTGTTTCGGCATTTGGCATTGGTAACTTTTCTTTTTCGACAATCGAAACTGCAATACCTGTTTTTATCAATACTTCTGTTACTTCGATACCAATGTATCCTGAACCAATCACAAATGCTTGTTTAACATTTTCTGTTTTGATATAATTCTTAATTGATATCAAATCATTAATATTTTTTAAAGTGAAAACATTTTTAAGATAAGTTGGGAATTGCGGAAGCGTTTTTGCTTTGGACCCGGTTGTGAGTATCAAGGTATCATAACTGAAAGTTTTTATTTCCTGTTGAACCAAATCATGCACTTTAATTTCTTTTGCTTTTTTATCAATCTCCTCAACAAAATGATTTGTAAAGACCTTTACATTTTTTTTAGCTTCAAATGATTGTGGACTAAAATAAATCAGCTCCTCATAATTTTTAATATCTCCCGATAAAACATAGGGCATTTCACAAGTCCCGGTTGAAATAAAATTTCCAGCTTCAAAAAGTATTATATCTGCATTCGGATTTACTCTTTTAGCTTTTGCTGCAGCAGCAGGTCCGGCTGCGTTTCCACCAACGACTATTATTCTTTTGGGTAAAATCATTTTTCTTTAAAACTTAAAGTAACGGGTACTCCTTTAAATCCATAATTATTTCTTATCAGGTTTTCAAGAAAACGTTTATAATTATCCGCAACGTGCTTCGGATAATTGCAAAAGAAAATAAATACCGGGTAATAATCGCCGACCTGAATTATATATTTAATCTTAACTTCTTTACCAGAAGGTGAAGCAGGCGGAGGGGATTTAGAAATTTCTCCAAGTAAAAAATCATTGAGTTCGTTTGTAGGTATTTTCTTTTTCCTTTCATCGTTTACTTCCTTACACATGTCCATCAGCTTGTAAATTCTTTGTTTTGTCAATGCTGAAATGAAAATAATTTGGGCATAATTTTCTGTTCCTAATTTTTCACGGATGCCTTGTTCATATTCGTGAGCTGTGTTGGAATCTTTTTCAACCAGGTCCCATTTATTTACTGCAATAATTAATCCTTTTCGCCAGCGTACAACTTCATCAATAATTTTCTGATCCTGACTTTCCAATCCGAACTGCGAATCAAGTAAAACTACAGCAATGTCACATTCGCCAATTGCTTTTAGTGATCTTATGCTGGAATAGAACTCTATACTTTCCTTCACTTTTCTTTTTTTGCGAAGACCGGCAGTATCAATCAAAATTATTTCTTCGCCGTAATATTTTAAAACTGAATCAATGCTGTCACGAGTTGTCCCGGGTATTTCTGTTACAATGCTTCTGTTAACACCGAGAAGTGCATTTGAAAGCGAAGATTTTCCGGAATTTGGTCTGCCAACAATCGCAATTTTTAATCTTGGATCTTCAGTTTCTTCAGTCTCAGTTTCAAAGCCAGCGGTTATTTCATCCAGCAGATCTCCGAGATTTTTTCCATTCAGAGCAGAAATAGGATAAAGTTTATCAACTCCTAAACTATAAAAGTCATTCGCTCCTGTTTCGAAATTTTTTGTATCTACTTTGTTAACAATGAGGAAAAACTTTCTTCCGGAATTTCTGAGCAGTCTCATTATTTCAGTATCAAATGGATTTATTCCGTCACGTACATCAACAACAAAAAGAATGCTTTGTGCTTCTTCAACAGCGATTTCCACCTGCTCTCTTATGGCGGTTTCAAATACATCTTCGGAATCAGGAACGTAACCGCCGGTATCAATAATTTTAAATTTTTTACCTGACCATTCGCATTCTCCGTAATTCCTGTCACGAGTTACTCCGCTTGTATCATCAACAATTGCATCCCGCTTTCCAACAAGCCGGTTGAACAAAGTTGACTTACCAACGTTTGGTCTGCCTACAATGACAACTAAAGGGGTTTTCATCTGGTATTATTTGTAATAAAAAAGTCCATCAAAAACAGAACTTAAATATAAAAATATATTCATGAAGAATATTGGATGACTATCATCTTTCTCTTTTTGAAGGAAGTACTTAATTCATTTGATAGAATTATTCACTACTCGTAAATCACAAAAAAGTTTAGCTATTAGTTTGGTTTAGTATCGACTTTCAAAAAGAAATCGGTATAAAAGGCATTACGAATAGAGAATTTTTCTCGACAAATTTTGATCTCTCTTATTTGATTGTTTTTTGAGACAATTTTGAATAATTCCAGACTGGTTAAGAATTTGATAGGAGAAAACATTATAAATTTCAAAAAGGTTAGATATGAAAAAGTTTTTAGTATTCATCTTAATTATCGCTGCAGGTTATTTCACATATCAATATGTAATTAAAGACAAAAAAGTGCTCGAGATAAAAGCTGATAAGTCCATATCGACGAGCTATTCTATGGATATCGATGCACCAGCATTGTCACCCAGCAAGTATGGATCGGTTCAAGGGACTGTGAAAAATATCAGCGATGATGCAGTAATGAATATCGTACTGAAGTATAAATTGAATGCCGAACCTGTTGAGGCAAGGATTGACCAGCTTGGACCAGGCGAAGTGAAAAACTTTTCAACTAATAGTGTGATGCTGAAGCATTCGGAAGTGACATTCTTCCTGGAAGAAATGAGCTATGACTGATTCTGTTCTGAGTTATAAAATTTTTTTTGTGAAATCAATGCTCAAGCCTGAAGCAAGAATTTTTATCTACTGGCTTCTTTAATCTGGATTTCCCTGTATTAACGTAACAGGATCATCTTTTTAGTCTCGACAAAACTTCCGGCAATTAGCCGATAAAAATATATACCGCTCGAAAGCTCAGAAGCATCAAAAATTATCTCATAATTTCCAACCTGTTGACTTTCATCAACAACCGTTTCAATTTCATTCCCAAGAATATCATAAATCTTTAATAAAATATCAGATTGATTCGGTAACGAATATCTTAAAGTTGTACTCGAATTAAAGGGGTTAGGAAAGTTTTGATATAAACTATATTCAGTAACAACATCGCTGAGAATATTTTGTGACAGCGGATCAACCGATGTTACAAGAATCATTTTTGTATCAAAAGGATCTGACCAGATAGACCATTTATTCTGGCTATCACGGACTCTAACTCTAAAATAGACTGATTCATTTCCACTCGGATTATAGTAAATGCTATGATCTGACCAGCTACGATTTGAACCTGTGTACATAGAATTCCATGGTTCTGATCCGATTTTTCTTTGTAATTCAGACCAAATAATATCGGGTTCAATAGGATCTCCATCCCAGAAATCAGCACCCCAAGTTAAGTATACTTGTCCGTATTTATAAGAAGAATCGGGCTTAGTTGGATCCCAACCCAGGTATGGTTTCGATGGTTTACCGCCAAGTGAATTCTGGATAGCAAAACGTGCGGTGACTATTGATCCACTTTCGTTTATTACTTCCATAATGAAATCTGTTGATTCTCCGGCCCAGGTTTTTGCCGGAGGATTGCTCCAATCAGAAAAAACATCATTAAATGTTGTATTAAAAGCATTATTAAATCCATAACCGTGTGACCAATCATTACACTCAACCTGGCTATAATTATTTACATAAGAATATAAATATTCAGAACACGAGTCGGAGACAGTTATTCGGTCGCGATTCCCTTTGCCAGTTCTTTTAGCAGCCACTTTCTGAAAAGATGGTAAATTATTTCCCCAGCAATTCTCGAATCGTGGGGACTTCCAATTCCAAAATCCATCGGATGTCAAGATGCGAACGCAATCACCGATGTAGTATCCATGCTGGAAATGTAAAATAAAAATACCTTTATCATTCAAGTTTAATGTACCATTATCATAGATACTCAGCTGCTGGTGATTTTCGAAATAATACATTTCATTCTGGTAACCATTTTCGGGATGATATTTATACGCTGATGGAGTTGTAATGTAATCACCCATCGGAGCGCTTAAAATTGTGCCATTGATTTCTTTAGAATCAATCCATGCAACTCTTTCTCTTTCAAATGTATTTGCACAGATTCCTTCGCTCGCAAGCGTCAGCATACCCCAAAAAGTATGATTGACTGAGTTATAAGGATGTTCAGAATGAATTAACCAGTGAGCAATTTCATGAACTACAACTTTAAAGTTACTTTCGCGACTTCGTTCGCCCCAATATTGTACGGTAACACCAGAACCGTAAATACCGTTACCCGGATAACCTCCATATCCCATTTTGATTTTTAATTCATCATTCTCAACCAGCAATTCTGTACCCTCACCAAGCGATGCTTCTCCATTCCAACCGTCAGAAAAGACAAGCCCACGCCAGATAACTACAATCATATCAACAGTTCCATCAGGTTCATTATTAAGATAGTAATTACTGATATAAGTCCAATTGTCGAACTCTCTGTAATCAACAGAATCATCAACAACTTTTAGTATATCTTTTTTCGCAAGTGATCTGTTAGGATAATTATAATTTTGAGGAATGTAGTGTTCAATCGGATAAGGGCTCTCCACTCCAATAGCTCTTCCAATAACTTTGAAATTACCAAATGACATTTGTTTATAGTAATTGGTAAGATTCAAAAAGTGAACAGATCCTTTTTGCATGTCAGAATCAATGAATTCGCTCATTTCATCAGGATAAGAATTATTTGACCAGAATTGGTGTGCAGTGTTATCATCTTTAAATTTAGCGAACACAACCAAAACCTTTAATACTCCTGACGCGGTTAAATATTTACCGCCACGCTGTAAGAATTCTTGTGTTTCCTCAGGATATCTCGTAGCACATCCTATTTCATTTGTTTGAGCTTTACTCAAAAAGGTAAAAACCAAAACAACCAATAGAGAAATATATTTTTTCATTTTACACCTCGATTTTTGTAAAAAAAACACGAGGGTAATAAGCAAAATAAAAGGGGGGGCTACCTATCAATTATGTAGCAAATAGTTTCACTAATATTTCAATTTGTTGCAGCTATGTTTCATCAAGTTGCACTGGTGTACTATGTTGTATTTTTAGAAGATTTGTGAGTATAAAGGTTGACCAAAATTATTCAGAGAAATGGTGATTATACATTTTTAGTATTCATAAATGACAATTATTGATTGTGTGAATAGAAAGCAGAAATGTAAAAAGGATTTAGAGAAAATCTTGTTGTTGGATTTAGAAATTATACCTCAAAAATAATGTCGGCACAAGCTCGTCTCTGTCTACAAGATTTGAATTCTGAACACGCAGACTTACGCTAAGATTATTATTGAACCTGTTGGCTCCCAAAACTGCTTCGGCCGCACTTAATAAGTGATTTATATAAATACCAACGACTACTGTGGAAGAAGTGCTGTAATAATCATTCGCAGTCCCTCTTTCACCAGCATAGTAAGTAAAATTCGGAGAGATGAGTTCTTTGTTGCTTCCGCCTGTAAAATCGTTCCAGCCAGAGCTATACTGGTGATACTTTCCAATGACCTCATAATACTGCTGCTCACCGTGAGGTGGAAGATTGTGAGAACCTGTTTCAGCAGCATTCAGCTCATCCCAATCAACTCTTTCCCAGGGAGGAAGTGATTCATCATTGCTTATTACAATTTTTGTTATATCTGCACCTTCGTATTGTGCAAGCCATTCAGCATAATCAACAACACTCCAGTTTTCATCTGCAAACATTTCAAAGCTTTCAGTTTGTTCATCACCTTTATTCTCATAAGTTATGGCAGTAGTTATAAGTACGACTTCGGCGGCAAGAAATACTCCGGCAATCCACCAATCTTCATTATATACTTGTCCTGCACCGGGAATTATAGCTGAAAAAACTCCTGATAATACGGGTGATTTTTGTCCTGGTAATTCATCAGCTGAAGAATTTGATTGAAATTCCCTATAATTGTTCAATAAAATTTTAGAGTCGTAATGAAGGCTTCCCGATAAGTTCAAACTATTTTCTGCAAATGATTGTGAAAATATATTCTGTGAAATTGCGAGGACAAAAATTAATATTATGAATCTAAAGTGTGACTGCATAAAAAATCCTTTATAACTATTTGTACTTTAAAGAACGATCTTTATTAACTATATCAAACCCAAAAAGTATTCCTCCGTAAAACCGCCACTCTTTTCCATAAGTCACTTCTTCTCTGTCTACAGTTCGTGTAAATGTATCAAAGCCATAGGAAGCATTAAAGAATAAAGCAGTCGGGAAAAGATAATATGAGTTAAGTGCTATTCTGATTTCAGCACCGGCACCTTTTTTAAATGAATCAAAACCAGGCAGGTCACCGGTCCATGCATTTCCTAAATCTGCATGAAAAGAAAGAAAAATTTTATCAAGATACAGAAAACCCGACTTCCCATCAATTTCTCTCCAGAGTGGAAATCTATAAGTCAGATTTAACCAGGCCATTTCATTTCCGCTGACTGCATAAAACGGATAGGCTTTCATCCCTATTAATCCACCAAGATAAAAATCAAAAAAGTCTGGCACCTGTGGACCAAGGATGCTTCCACCAACAACCCGTGTTGATAATGTGTGGTCTGCCCAGAGAGGAAAATAAAGTTTTCCATCCAGCAATACACGGTGAAAATTGTAATCTCCGTAATCAGGAACTAAGAGACCATCTTCAATTGTGTACTCGCCTTCAGCATTATAATCATTCCATTCATAATCATAAACAAAATCTATTTCCATTCCGACGGGATTAATATCCTGGTCGCGTGTCGGTGCAAGTGCTCTGAAGTTATATGCAACTCTGAAATCCCGTCCAACAAAATAAGTATCATCCGTAGTTGGATAAAGAATCGGATCGCCATCAGTTTCAATTATAAAACTATTAAGCGTTGCCACATACTTGCTGTAAATAAAACGCAGCTCAAGATTTTGAAACCTGTTGATGAACCTGTGCCTTGCAACGGCGTCGAACTCAAATAAGTTGTAAGTAACTGTTGTTGGAATAATCTGATCGTATGTAACTTCTCCTGTTATAACATTTGTATCCGGACCGAAGAATACATCAACGTCAGCTTTCCTGCTTACGCTGTATAATTCTGCCGATAGCTCGGGTTTTAATCCTATCAAATTCAGTAATGGAAGTTTGTTTTTATAGTCGAAGATGAAAAAGAGATCTCTCTCCGCTCTTATATTAATTGAACCTCCGGCAAAGAATGCATACCTGTTCAGCATATCATTTGAAGCAACATAAATCCCGGGTTTAATTTTTTCCCAAAAAGTGTTTGCAATATTATA
>DATDOL010000112.1:0-4142 GCA_035293265.1 Ignavibacteriaceae bacterium
TGTGCTGAAGCAGAACTATCCAAATCCTTTCAACCCGGCTACAAGGATAGAATACTCATTACCAGTTTCATCAGAAGTAAAATTAGTTGTATACAATTTACTTGGACAGGAAGTAGCAACACTAATAAATGAAGAACAAAGTGCAGGCAGTCATTCTATACAGTGGAACGCATCGGATGCAAACGGAACAAGATTAAGCAGCGGAATATATTTTTATGAATTGAAAGCTGCAGGAACAAACGGAAATAATTTTCAACAGGTAAAGAAAATGATTCTGCTGAAGTGATATTTTTCTAAATCATTAATTTTTACAAAGACCGTCTTGATAGCGGTCTTTTTTTATTTTGAATTTGCCTGAATTAAAAACGAATATCGATAACTCCATCAGTAACATCAACACTTGTTGTAGAATCAAGGAATGCCCTGAAAATAAAATCTGCGGTAAAACTATCTGCATTTATTCTGCTGATATTCATAGTACTGTAGTTTAAATAATATGCAGTATATGTGATATTAACTACTCCAGTGCCTGAATATAAAATGTATTTAGCCTTTACAAAATATTCGTATCCGGGTTCGTCTTCACCAATACCATAAGTTCCTGGTTGAGAAAGGTTTATGATCTGGAATTTTATTTCTGAGGAAGAAAATTGCGGGCTTCCGGTCGAATCCTGAGTGCCAATAATGTATAATGAATTTGATTGTCTGTATGCTTCTATTTTATCAGCAAACCAGCTCGAGTTGTTTATTTTCGTTCGCATAAAACCGGTTGCAGTATGATTTGGATCAGCTGGATTATTCTCATCGTCGTTTGAACAGCTTATGATTAGAAAAAGTATTATTAAAAAAGCAAGAAATTTGTTCATTAATACCAATCAATAATTTTTATAGCGTTTACAATAGCTTATTCTGGCAGCAGTTAAAAGTGAAATATCGTGGTATTATTTATATTAACTTTGCAACAAAAAATAGATGAAAGTTAAGTATCGGAAAGAATAGTTTTAAAAACTTCAGGAAGCTTATTGAATTTATTCTGATTATTAAACCTTTCAATGTTTGCTGCAAAATCAATTGTTGTTTTCGATTTAATAAATTTGATTATCCCCTCGGCTATGCTGTCAGGAGAATCCGGGCCAACCAAAAAACCAGTTTCGCCATCTTTAACAAATTCAGCCAGACCACCAACATTTGTTACAATTACAGCTTTATGAAAAGCATACGCAACATTTAGAATTCCACTTTGTGTCGCACTTCTGTAAGGAAGCACAACAACATCAGCTGCCCTGTAATATTTGGCAACTTCTTCATTCGGTACAAATTCATTTACAACTTTCACTTTATCCGTGATATTTATTGTTTTAATTTGCTCAACGTATACTTGAGGATTATCATAAAATTCACCGACAATTAATAATCTTGCTTCCGGAAATTTTTCAAGTACTTTAGGAAACGCAGCAATCAGCAAGTCTAATCCCTTATATTTTCTTACATATCCAAAAAACAAAAGGATTAAAGAATCTTTATCAAAGCCCAATTCTTTTTTTACTTGTAGGATATCAAACTCTCCTGATGGTTCATAACAATTGTAAACAGGAAGCTCGGATCTGAAAACTTTTTTTCCTCTTGAATATTTCTGTAATTCATGTTCAACAATATCTGAAAGCGCTAAAAAATTTGAAGCGAATTTTAGACCTAGTCCTGTCAGAATTTTATCAATAGAATTTGCTTCGTGTGACACAACATTTTCTGTTATGAAAAGTATTTTATTTTTATACTTTTTACGAATAAGAAATGATATGGCCCCATGACATAATCCGAAGAACGGATGCCACCAATCGAAAACAATTAAATCTGCATCTTCCTTATTTAACTTGTTTGCAGTTCTTATCCAGTTAATTGGATTGATCGAATTGATAATTCTTTCGTTCGGAACCTTAAATTGCTGAAGGCTTAAATCAAACTGAGTTGTGCCGGGAAATAATATTGAAGGATATAAAAGTTTATAATTGTAAATTTTTACTTCAAATTCAGCTTTCAATGCTTCATATGTGTGTGTAACAAAAAGAGAGTTTCCACCACGATATGGAAAAGCAGAACCGATTAATATAACTTTTTTCTTCTGTGGATTTAAAGACATTATGAATTTGAAAATTTGGTTATGAAATATAACCAAATGAAAAGAAGCAATAAAACAATCTGAAGTGCAGCCAATTAGGTTTTAAAGAAGTTTGATTCATCCTCTTCGATATCATCTTCATCGCTCATTGTAAACATAGAGCTCAGCATATCTTTGAATTGAATTCCTTCCTCAATTCTATTTCTGCTTAGTAGCGAATATTCTGATAATCCAAAGAGCAAAAGTTCCATCAATAAAACATGATTTTCTTTGGTTTCCTTTGGATGATACTTTTTAACAACATCAAACAGGCAAGGCACTTTGTGAAGAGTTTTTTCGTATTCTTTATTTGCCAATGTAGAAATTAGATCCAGTTGATTTCCTTTCTTGAACCAATTCACTATAGCTAAGTAAGGATTTTCCTTCTCGGATTTTTTTATACTGTCAGGGGTAGGAAAGTAGCCGGCAAAATTTGTACGGATTGCTTTGCCGATTAAAATCTGGGCAACCTTGGACGGTCCTTCCTGCTCGCCTTCATAAACGAGTTCTATTTTACCTGTGATGGATGGAATTACTCCATAGATGTCTGAGATTCTCAGGGAAGTTGAATCTTCCCGGTTAATTATTTTTCTTCGTTCGGCAGTGCTGATCAAATTTTCATATGCTGATATTGTCAGTCTTGCTGAAACTCCACTTTTTGCATCAATGTATTCACTCTGTCTTGCTTCAAATGCAATTTGTTCAACCAGGTCATGCAGTAACCCATTGGATAAAATTTTTTCTTTTTGTTCTTTTGTTAGATTTGCTTCCTGCAAAGTAATTTTTTTTGACTCAATAATACTCTTTGGATAGTGTGTCAGGATTTGACTGTCAATCCTGTCTTTTAGCGGAGTTACAATCGCACCTCTGTTGGTGTAATCTTCCGGGTTTGCGGTAAAGACAAATTGAATATCTAATGGAAGTCTAACTTTAAAGCCGCGAATCTGTATATCACTCTCCTGAAGAATATTAAAAAGTGCAACCTGAATTCTTGCCTGGAGATCCGGTAATTCATTTATAACAAAAATACTTCTGTGAGATCGTGGGATGAGTCCAAAGTGAATTACTCTTTCATCTGAATAAGGAAGTTTCAGAGCAGCTGCTTTGATCGGATCTACATCGCCAATCAGATCAGCCACCGAAACATCAGGCGTAGCTAACTTTTCCGTATACCTTTCAGATCTGTGTATCCACCTGATTTTTGTGTTATTGGCATCTTTAGAAATAATTTCTTTTGCAATTACTGATAAAGGTAGTAATGGATCATCATTAAGTTCAGAGCCATCGACAGCGGGAATATATTCATCAAGAAGATTAATCATAAGCCTTGCGATTTTTGTTTTAGCTTGTCCACGCAATCCCAATAAAATTATATCATGCCTGGAAAGTATCGCCGTTTGTAAATCAGGAATCACAGTTTCATCATAACCGATTATTCCTTCAAATGGATTAATACCTTCCTGCAGTGATTTGATTAAATTATTTCTTATCTCATCTTTGATCGGCTTGGAAATGTATCCGCTTGCTTTTAATTCTCCGAGTGTTGCTATATTTATTTTATTCATTATGTCGTGTACTTATTTAATGCTATGATTTATCTAACTCTTCTCCGCCTGTTGCGGATGTAATCCTCGAATAGAAAATCTCCGAGACCCGTTGGACTGCTGTAGTAGGCTCTGCCGTTATTTGTTTTAGTGAACTCTCTCACAAACTGTTGTAGGTATGGATCACGTGCAATCATAAAAGTGGTAATGGTTATTCCTGTTTTTCTGCATTTTGCAGCCTGGTCAAGCGTCTTATTAACAATTTTTCTATCGAGTCCAAAACTATTTTTATAATACTGAATACCAATTTTAAGACAAGTTGGTTTCCCATCGGTGATCATGAAAATCTGTTTATTATTTGTTTTTCTTCTTCTGAGAATATCATTAGCTAATTCCAAACCGGCAACAGTATTTGTATGATAAGGCCCGACTTGCAGGTATGG
>DATDOL010000113.1:0-9422 GCA_035293265.1 Ignavibacteriaceae bacterium
AACAGGAGATGTGCTTTATATGATAGACAGCCGGGAGCGAAACACCGCTGCGCTTGTAGCTGTTAATCTTAATACGGGAGAAAAAAAATTAATCTTTGAAAATCCTCGTGCCGATTTAAGCAACATTATGATTCATCCAACCGAGTATACAATTGAAGCTGCTGCAAGTGACTATTTGCGAACCGAGTGGGAAATTCTGGATGAATCAATTAAGCCGGATATGGAATACCTTAATGCCTTAACTGATGGTGACATGAATGTGACAGACAGATCGCTTGATGATAACATCTGGACTATTGCTTATGTTAAAGATGATGGACCGGTTAATTATTATCTTTATGACCGGTCAGAAAAGAAAGCAATTTTTCTTTTCACAAACCGCAAAGAACTCGAGGGGGTTAAACTTTCTAAAATGAACCCGGTTGAAATTAAGTCACCCGATGGATTATCCCTGATAAGCTATCTGACTCTTCCACATTGGTCTCACCCGGAAGGTGATCATCATCCGTCAAAACCCTTACCGATGGTACTTTTTGTTCATGGTGGACCATGGTCCCGCGATTCATGGGGATTTAACTCATATCATCAGTGGTTAGCAAACAGGGGTTACGCTGTTTTAAGTGTAAACTTTCGGGGTTCAACCGGTCTTGGAAAAGATTTCATTAATGCTGCAAATATGGAATGGGGTGGAAAGATGCATGATGATTTAATTGATGCTGTCAACTGGGCTGTTGAAGAAGGGATTGCCGATAAAGAAAAGATTGCAATTATGGGTGGAAGCTATGGCGGTTATGCAACTCTTGTCGGCCTGACATTTTCGCCGGATATCTTTGCATGCGGAGTTGATATTGTTGGTCCGTCAAATATTCAAACTCTGCTTGAAACTATTCCACCATATTGGGTTCCGATGCTGAATATGTTTACTTCGAGAGTTGGAGATCATCGCACGGAAGAAGGACGAGAACTTCTTAAATCGCGCTCGCCATTAACGTATGTTGATAAGATCAAAAAACCTTTGCTGATCGGTCAGGGAGCTAATGACCCAAGAGTAAAACAAACTGAGTCTGATCAGATTGTAAATGCAATGAGTGAGAAAAAGATTCCAGTAACCTATGTCCTTTATCCTGATGAAGGACATGGTTTTGCCAGGCCGGAAAACCGTCTTTCATTCAATGCTGTTACAGAAACATTCCTGGCTCAATATCTTGGCGGACGTTCGGAAGAGATTGGAAATGATTTTGAGGGTTCAAGCATTACTGTACCGGCTGGAATAGAAAATGTTTCAACTCTCGATCTTGCGTTAGGGAAAAATAAATAATTTCCAATTGATTTTATTTTAATTGGCCCGGTTTCATTAAGAAACCGGGTTCCCCTATGAATAATTCTAAATTTTATTTATCATGTTTCCTGCTGAAGGTTTTATTATTTAACTTACATCCACAAATTTCAATCACTATTACTAAGTAAAAATATTGTCGGCAAATTCCCCATCATCTTCTTACCCTGCATGGAAAGACCTGGTTACTAAATATCAAAAATCTCACCTGGCAAAAAGCATCTGGCAGATTTGTGATTCATTCATTCCTTACTTTATGCTTTGGTTTTTAATGTATTTGAGTCTCAATTTAAGCTACTGGTTAACAATCGTTTTATCCTTACCGGCAGCAGGATTCCTGGTTCGAATGTTTATCATTCAGCATGACTGCGGTCATGGTTCTTTCTTCAAATCAAAAAGAGCAAATGATTTTCTGGGAACATTTACAAGCATTTTTACTTTAACACCTTATCATTACTGGCGTAAAAGTCATGCCATTCACCATGCTGGGATGGGGAACCTTGAACACCGGGGAATTGGTGATATCTATACTATGACGGTTAATGAATATCTTCAGAAGTCGAAATGGGGAAGATTTAAATATCGGCTTTATCGAAATCCATTTATTTTATTTGTGTTTATTCCTTCAATCCTTTTTATAGTTCTTTACAGGCTTCCACTTTCACAATCATCTTCACTAAAAAATCTTCAGCCGGGAGTTTATCTGACCACGCTTGTTATTGCAATTGTTGCAGGAATCGTGATCTGGCTGATCGGCTGGCAGTCATTCTTATTAATCCAATTGCCGCTTACTGTTTTTGCATCAACGACCGGAACCTGGCTGTTTTATATTCAACACCAGTTTGAAGATACATATTGGGAGACAGATGATGAATGGGATTTCACCATCGCGGCTCTCCAAGGCAGCTCGTTCTATAAGCTGCCAAAAATACTTCAATGGTTTACCGGGAATATCGGTTTTCATCACATCCACCATCTCAGCCCGAGAATTCCGAACTACTCATTACCAAAATGTCACAAAGAAAATCCTCTGTTTCAGAGAACTTCGGTTTTATCTATCCGCACAAGCTTAAAGAGCAGCCTCTTGTCACTTTGGGATGAAAAGCAAAAAAAACTGGTTGGTTTCAAATACCTAAAAACACTGCAGACAAAGTCGAATAGTATTAGATAGAGAATTTCCCTTTTATTTTTGATAATGATGGCTTCAATATTTTGAGAAGCAATCCTGAAATATTTTCAACCTGATTTTCAAATAATTATTTTTTACTGCTCAATCACAATTGAATCCGGATTGGCTCCGAGATTTTTCAGTGCTACGTTTATATCCGTAACAAATTTATCTGGGCCACAAACATAAAAGTTCTGATTAAAGTTTTTCACCTTTTCTTTTATGAATGTCTCATCAATTCTTCTCTTATCATATTTTGTCGAGGCTTCTCTTGTAATAGTGTTATAAAAATTATTTCCTAACATTTTTTCAAATTCATCTTTCAGTATAATATCTTTCTCCGTTTTGTTTGAAAAGTACAGAAGATTTCCGCTTATCTTCCCATCTTTAAACAACTGCCTGAAAATTGCAATGAAAGGAGTTACTCCGGCACCGCCGGCGAAAAACACACCAGATTCTTTATAATTTATTGCACCCCAAACATCGTGAATTATAATTTCGTCGCCATCCTTTAACTCACCAATTGCTTTTGTAACACCGCCGTGTTCTTTATAAATTTTAATTGTGAACTCGAGCTGCGGGTCTTCATTCAGACTTGTAAATGTGAACGGTCTGTTTTGATTTTTAAATTCCGGTTTATTTACCGCGGCTTCAGTTGCCTGTCCCGGTTTGAAAGCATATCCTTTTGGCTTTTTAACTCTTAATCTTTTTACGTTATGAGTTACAAATTCCACTTTTAATATTTTTACTACATACTCTTCCATAATCAAACCTTCCGTTGTTTTTCTAATTGTATTGTAAGTTTAAATTTTAATAGATTAAAGACAAATGATAATCAGACTTAATTGATATTAATCACAGGTGTAATTTTATTAATAATAATAATTTTTGGTTGATAGTTATTAGAATCACTTCATCATCGATACAACCATGAATAAGGGAATTTTAATGATGCAAAAGAATGTGTCCCGGCTTCAAAGAAAGAGAAACAGTTAATGAAAACTGCAATTGTAATTGGCGCAACCGGGTTAGTCGGCAAACATCTCACAATCAAATTATTGAACGATCTACGTTACAAAGCTGTAAAAGTTTTTGCCAGAAGATCATTAAATATCAACAATCCAAAACTGGAAGAATACATCGTAAACTTCGATGAAATTGAAATATGGAAAGACAAAATTCATGGTGATGATTTGTTTTCTGCAATGGGCACAACTATCAGGAAAGCGAAAAGTAAAAAACTGCAATACAAAATTGATGTCACTTACCAGCACGAATTTGCAAAAGCTGCATCAGAAAACGGAGTTGCTGGCTACTTTCTTGTTTCCTCCTCCGGAGCGAATCCGAAATCAAAATTATTCTATTTTAGAATTAAAGGCGAACTTGACGCGATGGTCGGCATATTGCATTTTAAAAAGATCAGGATTTTCAGACCATCTTTACTTACCGGCGAAAGAGATGACAAACGTTTTGGTGAAAAAACAGTTGAGCGATTCTTAAATATCTTGATACCGATGCTCTCTTCACTCAAAGGTCATCGACCCATAATTGGAGAAATAGTTGCAAATGTAATGATCGCTTCTGCGAACGATTTGGGAGAAGAAAAATTTAAAATTTATGAACTTGATGATATTTTTAAGATGGCTTAGAGAATTGTCAGAGTAACAACAAACCCGATCTTCACCGGGAAGCCAGGTTTGTTTAATTTTGGAAAGTTTAAATTCCAACCATAACTGTTAAAGTATATTGCCAAGCATTTGCAGCACGTGACTCGCCAACGATATTATCTTCTGTAGTTTGATAGAGCGGATCTTTGTCATCATTTAAAGAAGTATAAACTTCAAGTCTCCCTGGAGATGAAACATCTGTAGTGTACTCTTTCGAAAATGCATTATATGCATTGTAATGAACTGCAAGATCTAAAGTCACAACCGGAAGAATATCAATCAACACTCCTCCCCCTGCCCCGGCACCAAATCTCGTTGAGGTTTCAATTTCATATTCACCGCTTGGTACTTTTGTTAAGCCCTGAAAAGAAACAGTTCCGCTGAAAGTATTCATAGAAATAAATGCATCAAGATATAATCCTAACGGTAAGGCTGGAATAGAAATGTTAAACTCCGGACCGGCTTTTATAGAGAAAATTTTATGAGTGTTTTCAACTTCGCCTCTGCCCGGTTCACCTTCGCCCGCTCCGCTCAAAGTAGAATAATCAATTATCCCGAAAAGATTAATCCCCAGAAGCCCTACTTTTGCTTTTGCATGCACATTGAAACCTGACTCTAAGCCATAATGTGTTCCGTTATAAAACTCTATTGTTGAGCCGGCGTAATTGTCTGAAGGCACAACCATTCCCAATCCACCGCCGACCTGTAACGTAATTTGCGGATAAAGATTGTTTGAAAATAAAAGTATAGCTGTCGTGAGAAGTAAAATTATGCTTTTCATTTGTCTCTCCTTCTATTAACAGATTTCCATTTAAGCGCAAACAGGATATCTGAAATTAATTAAAATAGCCTGCAGCAATAAAATCAGATTAATATTCTAAATGACTTTCACATGAAAGATAAACAAAAATAATTTTGTATCAGAGCAAGTAAATTGGAGATGGTATAATTACGGCATGCGGATCGGCAGAAAATTATTGGCAGAGATTAAAAAGAAATTACTCCTCATCCTCTTCCTTATCCTCTGCAAACAGATATTTTTCATATTTATGCTTGATTAATTTTGATTCAACAATAAAGAAAACATCCTCGGCAATATTTGTACAATGATCGGCGAGCCTTTCAAGTTCTCTTGAAATAACTATTAACGCAAGGGCAGGCTCGATGTTATCAGGACTTTGTTTCATTATTTTTTTAAGGGCTGTATGATTTTCGGTATTCATTTTATCAATAATCTCATCGGAGAGAATTACTTCTTTTGCAAGTTCTGCATTTTCAGTAATGAAGGAATCGATAGTGTTCTTAAGCATCTGCTGAACGATTTTAAACATCTCCTTAAGTTTTGTTTCAGAAAAAAATCCCGGCTTCTTTTTGATGAGTATTATATTTTCTGCAATGTTAACTGCAATGTCTCCAATTCTTTCAAGGTTATTGTTGATTGTTAAAGAAGACATAATATAGCGTAAGTCCATTGCCACGGGCTGAGATAGTGCAAAAATTCTCTGGCAGATTTTATCGATTTTCACATCAAACTTATCCACTTTTTTATCCATCTCAATAACACTTTGAGCGATTTCCAGGTTATCTTCTTCAACAGCCTTTATTGCAAACTGCACCTGTTCATCCACGAGGCTGCACATTTTGATAATTCTTGTTTTTAGTTTTTCAAGATGTTCGTCTAATAATCTTTGCATTATATTTTCCTGATTCTCTTTTTAAACACATAGTGTAAAAATAACATATTCTATTACCCGAATCTTCCGCTTATATAATCTTCGGTTTGTTTCTTCGAGGGATTTGTGAAAATTCTTGTTGTCCTATCATACTCAATCAATTCTCCCAAATAAAAAAATGCTGTTTGATCACTGACTCTTGCTGCCTGCTGCATATTATGAGTGACTATAACGATAGTATACAGCTTTTTCAAATCGTGAATAAGCTCTTCAATTTTTGCTGTTGAAAGTGGGTCTAATGCACTTGCGGGTTCATCCATTAGAATAATTTCCGGTTCAACTGCAAGCGCGCGGGCAATGCACAGCCTTTGCTGCTGTCCTCCTGATAAGCTGAGAGCATTTTCATTCAGGCGATCTTTAACTTCGTCCCAGATTGCTGCCTGATTTAAAGTTCTTTCAACAATTTCGTCAAGAACTTTCTTATCTCTGATCCCATTTATCTTCGGACCATAAACAATATTTTCATAAACCGTCTTGGGAAACAAATTGGATTTCTGAAATACCATCCCAACATTTTTTCTAAGATTTACAACATCAAGTGATTTATCATAAATATTAACTCCGTCTACATAAACTTCGCCTTCAATTTTAACATGATCTATAAGATCGTTCATCCTATTAAGCACTCTCAGGAATGTAGATTTTCCACATCCTGATGGTCCGATAAAAGCCGTAACTCTCTTCTCGGGCATTTCCAAAGTAATATTCTTTAACGCCTGTTTATCTCCGTAATAAAGGCTTAGATCTTTTACTATTATCTTAATTTCCTTCATAAGCTATTTAGATTAAAACTATAATCTTCCTAAAATTTTTCTAAAGCGATACCGGAAAATAATCGCCGTTATATTTAACAGGAATGTTAAAACTATTAATACTAGTGTTGATCCGTACTGCAGGGGCAACGTCTTCGTTGGATTGGATGATTGTGTTGCCATAATAAATATATGATATGCAAGATACATAAACTGTTCTGTCGGATTTATCATAGGAATGCAGTAGCCGCCTATGCAAAAATCTGCAACCGGCAGGTTCGGGAGAAAGAATGCTGCACCAAGAAATAATATCGGTGCTGTTTCCCCAGCTCCTCTGCTTACGGCCAGAATGGTTCCAGTTAGAATTCCCGGTCTCGCTTGAGGAAGAACAACATTTTTAATTGTTTGCCATTTAGTTGCGCCTAATCCATACGAAGCATCTCTGTGTGATTTTGGAACAGAGTTTAGTGCTTCCAGTGTTGATACAATTACAATAGGAAGAACCAAAACAGCCAAAGTTGCAGATGCCCAGAGCAACGCCGGCTGCCCAAATAGTAATCCGGTTTGTAAAACATCATCCAGACCTTTTCCGATAAATAATATGAAAAACCCAAGACCAAATAAACCAAATACAATTGACGGAACACCAGCAAGATTGTTTATAGAAGTTCGTATAACACGGGTGAAGAATGTATCCTTAGCATACTCATTAAGGTAAATTGCTGAGAAAACTCCGAGCGGTACTGTGAATATTACCATAAGCAGTGTAACAGCCACCGTTCCAAAAATTGCAGGACCAATTCCGCCTTCAGTCATATTGTTACGGGGTTCGTCAATCAGAAACTCAGGCGAGATAACGCCAATTCCTTCTATAAATATTTTGCCCAGCAAGAGAATCAAAACAAAAACAAGAAAGAAAAACATCAATCTTATTGTTGTAATTGACAATGTGCCGGAAAAATCTTTTTTTCTTTTCTTTAATTCCATAATCAATTAGGCTAAAATGTGTTCTTCTTTCTCATTCTGTTAATAACTATTTCAGCAATAAGGTTTAGGAAAAAAGTAATGGTAAAAAGAACTATTCCTATAAAGAATAAAGAATAATAATGATCCGAACCGTGAGATACCTCACCCATTTCTGCTGCTATTGTAGCTGTCATCGTCCGAACGCTGAGAAAGATATTTGTGGTGATGTTCGATGCGTTACCGGCACACATAAGAACAATCATTGTCTCGCCGATTGCCCTTCCAAAACCTAAAATGATACTTGCAGAGACTCCGCTGAAGGCTGCAGGAAGAATTACCTTGCTTACCGTTTGCCATTTGGTTGCACCTAATCCATAAGAAGCCATTCGTAATTCATTTGGAATTGAACGAAGAGCATCTTCGGTTAATGATGCAATGATGGGTATAATAACAAACGATAGACCGATAGCAGCAACGAATGCATTTAACCTGTTTGCAGGATTTAAAAGATCATTAAAGAATGATGCGCCAATCACCAGCATAATAAATCCAAGAACAACGGTAGGAATGCCTGCGAATAGCTCAATCATTGGCTTTAAGAATTCTTTGAACTTAGGATTGGCAACTTCAGAAAGATAAATTCCTGCGCCCACCCCTAAAAGTGTAGAAATAATTGTTGCGGGGAAAGCTGTAAGAAATGTTCCTAGTAGTAATGGGATTAAAGAATACCTTGGTTCTTCTGAGGTTGGATACCATTGAAAAACTCTTTCTAAAGTTCCCGAAGCATCAGGTCTGTCCGTAAAAAGAAAATCCAAAAGACCTATGTGATCTAATGCTTTAAATCCTTCTTTGAACAGGAAAACAAAAATGAGTATAATAAAAATCAAAGCCATCGTTCCATTCACAGCGAAAAAGAACTTTATGGCTGATTCTTTTACCCTGGTAAACTTCCCTATCCGTTTTGCGTATTTCGAATTAGCTGATTTTGAAAAAAAATCTTTCTCTTCCATTTCAGTAGCAAAAATAATAAGTCATATATTTTTATAAGAATTCATAATAAAAAGTAATTCTGCCTGCTAGTGAAGGATCAATAGAAACGCCGTTAACAGGTTTCTCATAAGTTTCAAATAGTAAGTTAGGGGTGATTGTTACTTTCTCATGCAGAATAAAACTCAACCCTAAAATAAAATAATTTCTTGAATCGCTTTTATAATCTCCAGATATGTTAGGATCATAATAATCGTATCTTCCAATTCCAGCGAGAGTTTCAGTAATTTTATACCACCCAAACAGAGAAACGCCCAACACATTTCGGTTCATAATATTATACACATCGGCTTCCGTCTGAATCAAATCGTTATAATTAACTTGTAAAAATGTTTCGGCACCGACTCGAAAACTATTATTAATCTGATAACCTAAAAAGAGTGCAGTAGTTAAAGCATCATTATTAAAGCTTTGTGCAACTTGTGTGTATTCTTTTTCGGGCTTGAACCTGTAATCTCCATAAAGGGTTAACCTAAACTCTTCGCTTGGCTGTAAATCGATATGAGCATAAGCTCTTTTAAACTTATCCCCTTCACTTCCAAATGCATTTCCGTTACCATACATTAGCCAGTAATTAATACTACCGGAAGAAGTCAATCTTCCTTTTAGCGAAACGCCAAAATCTCTGGATGATGCGATTCCTCTGAGATCCATAATTGTTTTCTCGAGTGACCTGTAATTCCAAAATTCTTCTGAAACAGTAAAGGCGGGAGGTGGTTGAATACCAAATATAAAGTTGCTCCCCTCAAAAAT
>DATDOL010000114.1:0-16263 GCA_035293265.1 Ignavibacteriaceae bacterium
AAAATGCTGAACAAAATCATCAAAGTCACCGATGTGTTCAACAGCGCAGGAGGAATAACAAAAATCAAATGTGTTATCTTCAAACTGAAGATTTCTCATGTCCATCCTTAGTGCAGTTATTTTATTTTCATCAACCGGGAATGGTTTACTGTTCATTATAAATTCTTTGGGATCACCTGTCCGGGCACAATCCCAGCTTGTATTCTCATCATATAAATCTGTGACTACTAATTTTTTTACATGGTTCGCAATTGAATAAAGCACTCTTTCATTTCCTCCACCGACCGATAAGCCAACTTTATCTTCGGTTAAAAACCCGTATTTCCTTAATGCAAGGAATATCATAGCAAATTCCCACTGCTTCCTGTGGAAACGTGCATTCTCTTTCAATTCCTCAAGAACAACTTGGTTGAATTCCGGATCGAACCAATCGCCGGCATCGCAAATTTTACTTAGTGTTTTCATTTTTTATTCTTTCCATCGATTTTGATAATTCTTGTGTTACCTGGCTTACACGGATACTTTCCATGCAAACGCTGTTTCGCATTCCTGTCAGTCTGCAAGGAATTGATTCATTTCTCCAGCAAGGGATACATCCTAATTGATCACCAAGATCTATATAGACACAATTGGTATAATGTTTTGTTCTCACCTTCCCATCGATAGGACCGAAAAGAGCAATTGTAGGTTTATCGAAAGCTGCAGCAAAATGTATGAATGAAGAGTCGGGACCGATTATCATATCACATTTATAAGCAAGACTGAATGCATTTCTTAAAGACAATGAATCAATTTTGATTACATTTTCAAAATCATATCCCTTTATTTTCTGGCTGTCGAAAACAATAACTGTATGAGTTGACGAGATTTCCTTCACAAGTTTTTCCATATGCGGATAATCCCGGTATCTTTCATCAGAATGAATCTGAACCCCAATTACTGGCTTACCGTTAAGTCCAAATGATTTCCAGAACTCATCGGCAAACTCTAATTCATTTTCCGTGAAAATAAATTTTGGTTTAGTATTCATCCGCATTAAACGAAACCTGCTTAATCCAAGACCTCTCGCAAAAAGATAAATACGGCTCCTCTTAACTTTAGGAGCCGTTCTGCTTTCCACTCTTGCGGCTGGGCATTCGGAGAGATTGAACCACTTATTGTAGGAAAAATGAGAAAAAATTTCTTCTTCAATATCGATCAGCTTTACATCATTATTATTTTCAAATATTGAGAAGTACCTTTTCGGAATCGCAAAATGAATTTCTCTTTTCGGATATTTTCTTTTTAGTTCGCGAAAACCCGGAGTCATCATCAGTAAATCACCGATACCACCCATCGCACGCGTGACTAATATTTTTTTAACTTTTGATGGTGTGGTTGATGTATTTGTTTGATTTACGATTCTCAGACTGTCCGGGTTTTCAAAATTATTCTCTGTAGTCACAGAAGTCAGGTAGGCAAAATCTTTAGCTTTAATAACGTAATTCAGAAAATAAATAAGCCCGAGGAGTACTTTCGTACTGAGATTATTAATGAACGATAATTTAATCCTGCCGAAGTTCGGGAGCTTGAAGTAAAACCAATGGATGAAATAAAGTAATTTGTTCTGAACAGATAACTTATTTGTTGTGAGTAAACGTCGCGAGTTTCCAAACGATAGTCGAATCTGTTCTTTAAACTTATTTCTTAAATCAAGATTTGTGTAGAAATGACGAAGGCCCATAAACAAAACTTCTGAGTAAGATTTGATTCTGCCGGCTTTAACAAGTGTCTGACTAAGGTTAAAAAGTATTTCCGGAATTTGATTCCTGTTCGTAATCAAATATGGATGCCTGGCAAGTTTGTCGAGGTACTGTAATGATTTTTCAACATTACCCTTTTTACTGTACACAAGAGCAAGCTTATTATAGACATCAATTTTTATCAGTGGAAATTTGGAAACTCCGAGAAGCAAGGATTGCTGAAGATAATTATCCGCCGTTTCTAATTCGGATAAATTTATCAGTACATCTGCCGTCGAAATTAAAGAATCAAATAATTCTTTCGGATAATTGTTTTCACTATTACAAAACTTTATAAACTCATTTAGTAATTTAAGCAATTTTTGTTTTTCGTTAATAACTGCTTCGTCATTCAAAATATTTTTGAATTTATTCAGTTTATCTATTGAAGCCCAGATTGCCTGGTTAAGCACGTCTTTATTAAAATACTCGCTCCAATTATTCTCCGGGATTTCTTTTAATGTTGAGTACACAAGTTCATACTGGCCAGTGTATGCCATATATGACAGCTCTTCAGGTGATACTTTTTTGAGCGGCGCTTTTTGAATATAGTTCAGCATTTGATTAGTACTGTGCATTTATAGGTCCGGTATTAAGATTCTTTATTTCGATTTCGATTCAAATTTCTTGAATCGGTAATAATTTTTCAAACTTCACTGTGGATTCCGAGTTGACCCTCTGGGCTAAATAAGGTGTTTGTTCACAGATTGAATGCCCTCAATTTTCAGGGTAGTTTAACCATTATCAATAATTAACATCTATACAGTAGTGCCTGGTCCGGGTATATTGTGACATGGGAAAAATTAATACCGCAATACGAATTGATAGATTAGCAAATTAGCCTAATTTAATGTGAGAATCTAATAAATAGAGGAGAATCAAACGGTCCTTTGATTAAAGAAATATCTTAATGAAAAATAGATTAGCAGAACAGCCGCAAGAAGGTAAACAAATGTTAATTGAAATGAACCGGATGATTC
Organism: Ignavibacteriaceae bacterium; assembly: GCA_035293265.1. Taxonomy (GTDB): domain Bacteria; phylum Bacteroidota; class Ignavibacteria; order Ignavibacteriales; family Ignavibacteriaceae; genus DATDOL01. The sequence continues at coordinate 2,762 of DATDOL010000114.1, forward strand.
AAGATTTAATTTAACCGGGTTTCCTGCTAAGACAAAGGGTGACCAATAGTAAGGGTTAGAGGAGTGATTTTTAATAAAGGATAATTTTGCATTACGTAATGCTTCCGGTTTGCTCATTCCCTGCATAAGATAACTGTAAAAACTTTCCATGAAGATTGAAGTATACTTATCGCTGACATCCCAGAGCGAAACCACTATGCTGCTTGCTCCAGCTTCAAAAAAAGCTTTCTGCATCCCGATAACCCCTTCAGCTTCATCAATCTTTCCTAGCCCGGAACGACAGGAACTTAAAACCACCAGGTCGCTGTTAAGATTTAGTCCCAGTATTTCCTCGGCTTCTAAATAACCGTCGTCCTCATGATCTGACTGAGGTGAAAACAATATCAGAGGCTGATCTTTATACAAAAACGAATGAGACGACAAGTGAATGATCTTGCTTGCTTCAGCAGAATGTTTAAAGTTGGATTCCGTTGCATCATCAGAAAGAAGGAGTACTCCATTTGGAATTAAGCTATTCAATGATTCAGCTTCATACCGTGAATACTGAAGTGGAAATAACTGAATATTCCTACCTGCCAAACCATTCTCTTCAAGCAATCCGCTCCTGTAACTAACGCTGAATTCCTCACTGGTTATGGCAGGATCACCAACAATAAGGTTCTGACTATTTGTAGAATTGTTTCTTTCCTTCAGATTTACATAAATCGATGCTGAGGGAGCGTACATAATCTGGTTACGATTAATGAGGTAGGCATTATCATCATAAAAGTAAGGACTGCTTCCTTCTTCCCAGTTTGTAACTAAAAACTCCGCAGGCAATTGTAGAAGTTCTGCCGGAAAACTGAAAATAATTGTTTCATCGGTTGGTACTTTATCAACAACGTCTTTTAAAAGTGTTGTATATAACTGAAATGCTGCAAAAGAATTGAATGAAAACAAATCCTGGTTTGTATAAATCTCGTCACTGTTAATGTTACTTCGGAAGTATGGCGTGACACTTCTGACCAGGCTCGTTAAACTATCCCTGCTCAGATCAATTCTATTGCTAAATAAGGAATCGGAACTGACTAAAAAAATCTCTACATAATTGTCATTTATGAAAACAGAAATCAGATTTTCATTATCAGTAAGACCGGACGAAATCTCTTCAGATGTAAGCCACGGGTAACTCAATAAATTATCTGCTCCATCCTTTCCTAATTCAAGAGCCAGGTTATTACGGATCATTATTAGTGAATCTTTTATTTCATTACTGTATAAATTTGAATTAATCATCCATTCGGTATCTATATATTTTTCAATCTTGCTTTCACTGCCAAGTTTGGATAGTACCTTTAAATTGTAAACATTCTGAAGGGTATTGCGTGAACGTGATTTTTCAATTGTCTCAAAAGTTTTTTTTCCATTTTTATTTTCCAGGTAAAAATTTATCAGAGAATTATATATGTCGGTATTCCCTGCAAAATGACTGATCTGGATTTTCTGGTTAGATATGAGCGGCTGCGATGTTTTCTCAATCAGATCTGTAATTCTTAAATACCATTCTTCAGCTTTAACATTTTCATTTAGTTCTTCAAATAATTTTGCAAGCATGTAACCACTTTCGACCTGGTTACCAACATCGTTTACTTCTTCGCTAAGTGAATATGCTGAAGAATAATTTACGATTGCTTTTTGAGTTGCACTTTGTTCCTGATAAATTTTTCCAAGATACAGATGCTGCAAAGATTGTAATTGAATCAACTCATATCTTTTAGCTAAGGCATTTGCTTCACCCAACAAAGTCAATGCATCTTTTATATTTTTATTTTTAAAGTAAGTATGCGCTAATTCAGTTTTAAGAACAAGCTGATAGTATATATCCTCAGTAGAAATTGTGAACTCAATTCCTTTCTTCAGGTAACTGATTGCTTCTTCAAGACTGTCGATCGAGGTAAGAACGACTCCAATTTTATGATAAAGTTCCGCCGCTTCGAACGGAAGTAATTCAAGATCCAGTTTTGCTTCTGCATTCTTAAGAATTGTCAAAGCAGAATGGGGACGATTGACATTAAAATAAAGCGAGCCGATTCCCTGATCAATTTTGAGAGATGAAGAAATATCTTTTACAGAATCGGATAATTCTTTTGCACGGTTATAGTAGTCTATTGCCTTTGAGTAATTGGAAACATATGAGTAAACATCTGCAATCCCAATCAGGTTAAGAGTTTGTGCAAGAATATTTTTTCCGGCAAACTTTAAACCCTTCTCATAATTTTCCAGAGCAACTTCATAGTTTGCCTGCATCAAATAAAGAGCTGCGATGTTACTTGCGAGGTATGAAAGTCTTTCCTCGTTCTTGATTTCTGAAAAAAGTTTTAAGCTTTTGCGGTAGTTGTCTCTCGCTTCGATAATATTATTTGTGTAAGTGAATGACACCCCCAATTCGGAATAAAGGAAAGCAAGAAGTTCTTTGCTTTTTATTTTCTCAGCTCTTTCTATTGCAGCAGTTAATTTTTTCCTTGCAGCATCGACGTCTCCATAAAGGTCATCAATTATTGCAAGATTCCCGGATGCTTTGATTTCTTCAATAACATTACCTGTTTGCGTAGCTTTGGAATATGCCTTCTCATACAATTCAAGTGCTTTGTCATAGAATCCTGATAAATAATAAAACGAGCCTTGAGCATTAATTATTTTTGAGATGAAAGGATCATTATCAGAACACAGTGATTCTGCTTTCAGTAAAGTTTCCAGACCTTCTTCGTAATCACCTGTACTTCTGTAATTAGAAGCAAGCAGGTAGTAAATTTCTTTTGATGAAAATCCTGCATCAATTCTTTTCTTTAGCTGATTAATAGATTCGCTGAAGTTTCCTTCGTTAAAATGAATTAATGCCAACAGGTATGCTGTAAAATTATTTTCATCCTGATTTTCAACTTTTATATTTTCTTTTAATGGTTCCAGGCTGCCTGTGATCCTCGCTGCATCCACAAGTTTATCGTAATAATTATAATGATCCGGAAGAAGTGACAAGTGTTTGAAAAGTAATTGAAACGTTGCTTCGTAATGACCGAGCTTGTAATTCAAAAGTGTAGCGAGGTAGTCTTTTTCAAATTCTGAATTGAGCTTAATGATTCTTTGTGAAAATAATTCCGAATCAATTGGGGTGTTGAATAATTCATTTTCAAGGAGGAAAAAATCATTTGAATAATTAGATAAGTTAAGAGTATCGGCGGGTGATTTATCTATAGTAGAATTTGAAGATGTTAAGGATTTATCAGTTGAGGAAAATCCTACCAATCCCGCAAGTACTGCAGTTAGGGATAGAAGTACAATAATAAATCTGTGCTTTGTTAACATCAATCAATTTTTCTCCGATGTCTTATCAGTAATTGAATTGATCAGTCGTTGAGCATCTTTATAGAATCTTCCCCTGTCATTGACAACTACCTGTAAATGTTTTTCTGCGCTGTTAAAATCATCAAGAAGCATGTAAGCGGTACCAAGATAATAATGGGCATCAAGGTTTACATTTTCATAATTTCCTGATTTATTTTTTTCAATTGATTTGCTCAGGCTATTTATAGCAAGCTGAACTTTTTCTTTATCAAAGGATTTAAATAACCCAAGAAAATCAGAACCCGAATATTTCAAATAAGTTAAACCAAGAACATAATGTGAATAAAAAATAGAGCCTTCGCTTTCGTGGTTCATTATATCATCATTTAAATATTTGACTGCTTCATCCCATTTTTTATGTTCAATTGCATCCAGTCCTTTCTGGAATAACAATGATGTTCTTCCACGGGTTACATAAAATTCATCCTCATCATTTGAGAATTGCTGAACATATTCAGGTGTTGAAATTGTGGAAGCTGTATAAAGTCCCAAGTACACAAATCCAATCAGTAAGACTGCAGCAAACGCATACCTGAACCCGGAATAACTTTTGAACAATGAAAAAACATTTGCTTTTGGTTTTAAAATATTATCAGGATTGCTGTTCAGAAATCTTTTCGTGACGTATTCATTAACGTCATCATACTCCTTTTTTATTGTATCATAAATTGCACGGCATTCCGAACAGTTTACAATATGCTGTTTTATTTTGTCTGAAAGTAATGGCAAGATTCTGTTTTCAGATTCTTCACCATTCTCAAGCATGATATATGAAGCAAGCAGTTCTTCGTCGGCATGGAATGATGCTGGCAGATGCTTTTTTAAGCTGTTGTAAAGTTCTGCAAAATCACCTGACTCTGCATCCGATTCAGTCAACGTTTTTAACGTGATTTCTTCTTCAGCAGTCAATCCAACATCTGATGATTTTTCCAGAAGCTCTAATATTTTTTCTAATTTTTCCATTGCGAATAACTTTTACACCCTTATTTGTGGTTATTTATTATAATTTAATTTATTAACCCAGCCATATAGTAATCGCTCAAATCAAATCGTGACATTAAAAAACCAATTATTTCAATAACCTATACTAATCCACTTGATGAATGACAACTATTCTTCAACTACAAATATTGAAATTATCACTCAAGGTCTTGCTTTATCTCTAAGAGTGTCCTGTAAAACATTTTCTTTACAGCAGCTTCGTTTTTGTTTAATTTCTCTGCAATCTCAGAAAATTTAAGGTCTCCCCAGAATCGTAATTTTATTATTTCCTGTTTTTCAGGACTAAGTTTTTCCAATGCCACTAAAGCAGTATTTGCATCAATCATATCCGATCCTAACGTTTCGCTTTCATTCGACTGAATATTTTCGTGTAAGTCATAAGTCATTCTCGCTTTACTTTTTTTATACCATCTCACGTATGTCAGGAAAAGAACTCTTCGTAGCCAGTTTTCTGCATTTTCGATATTCTGGTACTGCTCTGCAAAAGCAATGTATACGTTATTGGTAAGATCATCAACATCATCAATGTTTATGATTTTTTTTAATCTATGTTTGGAAAGAAAATAGGAATAGGATATTTCCCTGACTATTCGGGACAGATCAGCAAATGCTTTTGAATCACCTGATTTTGATTTTTCCATCAGTGAGTCAATTTCAGGTTTCGAGATATTAATATAGTCTATTTTTTTCTCACTTTATTTTTGTCACCAAATTAATAATCTTGGCACTAAGTTAAAAAAATGAAAGCATTATGTCATTAAAATTATCTATTTTATCGCTTTTTATTATCTTTTCAATCTTTAACAGCCAAGGATTTGCCCAGCCTGAGCTGGATATCAAACCAAACAGTATCGAATTTGAAGATTTATTCAATAGAATCGATTATACGTATTTAATCAATAAAGGTGATGCTTTACTTACGATTGACAGTATTACTTATAATGATGCATTTTATTCTCTATCCTTTGAAAATAATTTACAGCTTCCCTTCACCATTCAACCAGATGATTCAATAGAGATGACTGTTGCCCTGATTGGTTTTTATTTTATTACCGTGTCGGATACTTCTGATACCATGTTCGTTCATAATGATGGAATCCAAAGCCCGGAGGATCTCAGAGTAAAAATAGATTTTTTTGAAGATAGTTTTGGATTAATTACAGGAACAGTAACAGATAGTCTAACACCACTTGACAGTGCTTTTGTTTATTTCTTTTATAATGGAATTTATTTACTTGATACAGCAACAACCGATGCTTCTGGGAATTATCAAATTTTACTTCCAGAGGGAGACTATACGATTGCTGCAGAAAAGGATGGATACCACGTGGTCTTTCACGACAGCACTTACGACCCTTTCTTTGCGGAGCTTGTCGAAGTGGTTGATAGTCAAACAACCGTTATTAATTTTAATATGAAAAGAATCAATGATTTCACCAAATCTGTTTCAGGTCTGGTCTATGATTCATTAAACGGTACCTTTCTCGACAAAGGAATCATTGTCGTCAGGAGAGGAACTCACGTTCCATCACCACTGCCTAAAGGCGAACTGTCCCCGCAGGCGACAATAAATGCTTTTGCAGGTTTTATTAAACCTGACGGATCATTCAACGTCTATCCGGAGAATGAAGCATTTTATTTTGTTCAGGCACACACAAATTACTACCTGCCTGGTTATTATAATGACGAAGGTAATGCGTCAGTTTACTGGCAGAACGCGGATTCTGTTTTAATCAGTTCAAACATTATTGATAAGAACATTTACTTGCTTAATGACTCTTCATACGGCAATGGCAGCATTGGCGGAACAATTAATTTTTCTTCAATTTCTGATGAAATCAATTTTGAGGGAATAACATTGCTTGCAAGAAATCTTAGCACCAACGCATTGTATTCTTACAACTTCGGGAAGCAGGACGCAGTTTATAATATCAGGAACATTCCTTACGGCACTTACGAAATTGTAGCACAGAAAATCGGATTGCAAAATGCTTTCAGTCAAATTATAACTATCGATTCTTTAACGAACCAGTTTAGCGGAATAGACATTACTTTTTTAGTCAGTGATGTCGCAAATGAACAGCAATTACCAAACGACATCGTTTTATATCAGAATTATCCTAACCCATTCAACCCCGGCACAAACATTTCTTTCTACATCCCCGAAGCAATGACAGTGAAATTAAAAATTTTTAATATCCTGGGTGAAACTGTTGCTGAAATTGTAAATGATTTTTTAACTGCCGGAACACATTCATTTGAATTTAATGGTCGTGCTTTAAGCTCTGGTTTCTATCTTGTAACTTTGGAAACTGCCGTCTCAATCAAATCACAGAAAATACTTTTGCTCAAATGAGCTATTGCAATAATTATTAAAACTAATTTCTTCGAGTCGTATGAACTTAATTGGAACCCTATACTGAGAATTAAAATGTTAAGTAAAATAATTTTTGTTTTTCTGTTGCTTTGTGTCGTCATCTTTTTTTCTTGTTCTGAAGATGATCCGGTATCCGCTGATCCGGTGATACAAATTCCTAATGCAACTCTTAGCGATATTCAGCAAAAAGTATTTACACCGGGATGCGCAATTTCAGGGTGTCACGGCACTGCAAATACTCAGCGGAATTTGTTGTTGACAGATGGAAATTCTTTCGCAAATCTTGTAAATGTGCAAAGTGTAATGTTTCCTCAATTCAAAAGAGTCGAGCCGGGCAGTAGTTCAAATAGTCTCATTATTAAAATGCTAAGAGGTGAAATAACCCCTAGAATGCCGAAAGACTCACCTGCTCTTTCAAGCGCTGTTATTGATTCAATTGCTGCCTGGATTGATAAAGGTGCACTAAATAATTGAACCTAAATCTTTCTCATAGATTTAAGTACATATAGTTAAGGGGAGCAGTGTTTGCATATACAAAATTAATATCGCTTGTAAGATTTCTTTATTTCTCGAAAAGTTTTTGAAGTATTTTGTCCCGATTTGCACTATCTACGAACTACTTCCTTAAATACTATAAACAATATTCAAAGACAGGTAATAATTTTTATGATAAGGTATTTTTACTCCATATTATCCAGATATTATAGCCAATTTACTAATAATTTATCAGCATAATTTTTGTGGTTAAAAATATTCTCAATACTCATAAAAAGCATTTGTTATACTTAATTGCGGTGACTAATGATTAAATTTTTGGTGGTAGTTTAATTGTTTTTATGGAAGAGTTAATAGAGAACATAATGGCATACCTTCTTATTGCAATATTTCTTGTTGTGATATTTTATTCTTACCTGAAAAGGGGGAAAGTAAAATCCAAGGAGAACAGGATCAAAATTAATAAGGCCAGAGAACTTGGATTTTATGAACCGGTTTCACTTCACCCTGTAATCGATCCCGATATTTGTATAGGCAGCGGAGCCTGTATTACGGCCTGCCCTGAACATGATATCATCGGAATAGTAAGTGGAAAAGGAATAACAATAAATGCATCAAGATGCATTGGACACGGAGCATGTTTTTATGCCTGTCCTGTTCATGCAATAACTCTCTGCATCGGAACAGAAAAACGGGGAGTAGAATTACCTCATATCAGCCAGGAATTTGAAACAACAATAACGGGTCTGTTTATAGCAGGTGAACTTGGTGGAATGGGATTAATAAAAAATGCTGTTGATCAAGGCAAGCAGGCAATGGGCTGTTTATCATCCAAACTTGTAAAATCGAAAGAATCGAAATACGATGTAATAGTGATTGGTGCCGGACCAGCAGGGATTTCTGCAACGCTCGAAGCAGCAAGAAGAGGTTTAAGATTTTTGACATTGGAACAAGAAAGTTTAGGAGGAACAGTTTTTAATTTTCCAAGAGCAAAAATTGTAATGACTTCACCAATGGATCTGCCGCTTTATGGTAAAGTAAAATTAAAGGAAACTTCAAAATCGGAACTGCTGGAAATCTGGCAGGATGTGCTTCAAAAAAATCAGATCAGAATTAATGAACAGGAAAAAGTTGAATCGATACAAAAAATAGAAAATTACTTTTTAATTAAGACAGATAAAGATCATTATAGTTCTAACAGTGTCTTGCTGGCAATTGGAAGAAGAGGGTCACCACGAAAATTAGGTGTACCGGGAGAAGAAAAAGAAAAAGTTTCCTACAGATTGCTCGAACCCGAACTAATTCACAATCAGGATATACTTGTGGTTGGCGGAGGAGATTCTGCAATCGAATCGGCATTGCTTCTTGCAGATGAAAAAAATAATGTCACTCTATCATACCGTGGTGATAGTTTTTCACGAATTAAACCAAAAAACCTCGATAGAATAAATAACGCTGCCCGGAATAATAAAGTGAAGGTAATCCTTAATTCTAATGTAAAAGAAATTATGGATAATCAAGTAATTCTTACAATGACGGACACAAATGAGGACTTTGAAATATATAATGACCTGGTGTTTGTTTTTGCCGGGGGAATTCTTCCTACAAAATTCCTGGAACAAATTGGAATTAAAATCACTAAAAAATTCGGGGAAGCTATACTTAAGCACTACTAATATATAGTGATGGACTGATTATTCGAAAAATATTTTTATTAACTATAGTTATAATTTTGCATTCAGCAACGAGAATATATTCGCAGATCTCGCCGGGCCCTTTAACAGATGCTCACGCCTATCTCGAAGGTTTGAGCAATTGTACAAAATGCCATGAGCTGGGGGAACAAGTTAATAGTTCGAGATGCCTTGATTGTCACAAGGAAATAAAATTATTAATAAAAGCGAACAGCGGTTACCATTCGAGTCAGGATGTCAGGAATAAAGATTGCTGGAGCTGTCACAGTGAACATAGCGGCAGGAAGTTCAGGATAATAAACTTTGACCCGAAGTCTTTTGATCACGATAAAGCAGGTTTTAAATTGACAGATAAACATGCCAAAGCTGAGTGTAAAGACTGTCATCAGTCTAAATTTATTTCGGATTCAGATCTCAAAAAAAGAAGCGGCACTTATCTGGGTTTAAATCAGTATTGCTATTCCTGTCACGAGGATTATCATCAAAAAACTCTCGACGATAACTGTTCCAATTGTCATGACACAAAAGCATTCAGACCTGCAGCAAAGTTTAATCATGATAATTCAAAATTTAAATTAACCGGTGCTCACATTAAAAAGGATTGTATTTCCTGTCATCCGAAAGTAAAGAAGAATTCTAAAGAGACACAAAAATTCAAAGGAATTGCTTTTTCCAATTGTAACTCCTGTCACAGGGACGTACACGAGGGAAAATTTGGAGATAATTGCAAGTCGTGTCATTCGACTGTAAACTTTAAAACAATTAACCAATCAGCATTTGATCATAGCAAGACTAACTATCCCCTTTTAGGTAAACACAAATTTCTCAGCTGTAGTAGCTGTCACGATAGCGAGAAAAATAAAAAACCTGCTTATCAAAATTGTACCGACTGTCATAAAGACTATCATAATTCTCAGTTTATCTCCGAAGATAAAATTCAGGATTGTGCAAACTGTCATTCGGTTTATGGATTTCGTCCATCAACTTTCACAATAGAAAAACACAACAATGCTAAATTTAAATTAACCGGTGCTCATCTAGCTACACCTTGCGAAAGCTGCCATTTAAAAACCGAAAAATGGTCTTTCAGAAATATCGGGCTGGATTGCATTGAATGTCACGAAAACATTCACAAGTACGAATTGAAGCAAGAATTCATGCCGGAAAATAACTGCCAGTCCTGCCACAATTCAGAGAGATGGAGTGTCATTAGTTTTAATCATGATAAAACCAAATTTCCGCTCCTGGGAAAACATTTGAAAACTACATGCGGAAATTGTCATTACGATAAAAAAGTAACCTATCAGAAAAATATAATTTTCAACTCAATGAACGCAGATTGTGAAACTTGTCATACCGATAATCATTTCGGACAATTCAAAGTGAATGATAAGTCCGATTGCGTAAGATGCCATACTTTCGAAAACTGGAAACCAGATAATTTTGATCACAATAAAACAAGATTCAAACTGGAAGGTGCTCATTTAAAAGCAGAATGTTCCCGGTGCCATAAAGTAAATGAAAAAAATGAGAAACCGTTCGTTATTTATAAAATTGAAGATTTCAGATGCGTGGTTTGTCATTCATAATTTTATTAGCTGGATTACTCAGCGGAGTTGTTATTGCCCAGTCACCACATGGCAATAACTTCAAAATGGATTGCGGCCTTTGCCATAGATCTGTTGATTGGAAAGTTAATCCTCTCAAAATAAAATTCAACCATAGTACAACAGAATTTGATTTGATTGGCCAGCACCAGGCGGTTGATTGCAGAAGCTGCCATGAAACTTTAATTTTTTCGGGTGCGCAACAGGAATGCATTTCCTGCCATACTGATTTACACCAGGGAACTGTTGGAAAGGATTGCGCAAAGTGTCATGCACCAAAATCCTGGATGGTGCAGGACATAAATGGATTACATCAGCAAGGTAGATTTCCTCTTCTTGGAATGCATCAGACAGCAGATTGTGTTCAGTGTCATTCAAGATACGTTGATCTGTATTTTGAACCTCTGAATACTGATTGTTACGCCTGCCATTCGGATGATTATCTTTCCTCAACTACTCCAAATCATACTGACGCACAATTTTCGACTGAATGCCAGGATTGCCATGATTTAAATTCAAGTACATGGGCTGCATCTGGCGTTGTTCACGATTTCTTCCCGCTTATCGGCGGTCACGCATTAGCTGACTGCTTCTCATGTCATGAACAAGGTGGTAACTTCACAGGTCTTTCCCAGGAATGTATCAGCTGTCATGAAGATGATTATAATAATCCGGGGAATGACCCAAATCATATTGCAGCAAATTTTCCAACTGACTGCCGCCAATGCCATACGATATATGGCTGGTCACCGTCAACATTTGATCATAACGCAACTTCATTTCCATTAACTGGAAGCCACATAACAGCAGAATGCTCTTCCTGTCATTCCACAGGTTTTACAGGTACACCAACAGATTGTTTTGCATGTCACGAATCCGATTTTGTTTTGACAACTGATCCCAATCATGTTGCAAGTAATTTTCCGACTGAGTGTGCAGTATGTCATAACACTACATCATGGGTACCAGCTCAGTTTGACCACAACTTGACTTCGTTCCCGTTAACCGGACAACATATTACTGTGGATTGCGCTCAATGTCATGCATCCGGATATACCGGTACGCCAGCCGATTGTTATTCCTGCCACCAGGATGATTATGATGGCACAACTGATCCGGATCACCAGGCATCAGCCTTCCCAACTACCTGTGAAGATTGTCATTCTACATCGGGTTGGTCTCCAGCAAATTTCGATCATAACTTTTACCCGATTTCGAATGCTCATAATAATGTCAATTGTAACGAGTGTCACTCGGAGCCAAATTATCAGCCTCAATGTTTAAGCTGTCACCTGGATAAATTTAATGATGGACACGATCCCGGTGACCCGACTGATTGCTGGGGCTGTCATAGTACTTCAGATTGGGGTACAAACTTCGATCATAATAATACGAACTTTCCATTGACCGGTGCTCACACCGGAACCAGCTGCCAGGATTGCCATGCAAGCGGTTACCAGGGAACTCCTACTGAATGCTTTGCATGTCATCAGACTAATTACAACAATACAACAAATCCGGATCACCAGGCTTTGGTGCTTCCAACTGATTGTGGATCTTGTCATTCAACTAACCCGGGATGGCAGCCGGCATCGTTCCCAATTCACAGCCAGTTCTTTGAACTGCTTGGCGCTCATGCAAATATCAGCAATTGTGATAACTGCCATAATGGAGATTTTAACAACACCCCTAATACTTGTATCGGCTGTCATCAGAATGATTATAATGGAACAACGGATCCACCACATCAGGTTTTGATTTTTTCGGAAGATTGCCTCATTTGTCATAATATGAACGGATGGACACCTGCAAATTTCGACCATAATTTTTACTCGATTTCGAGTAATCATAATAATGTCAATTGTAACGAGTGTCACTCTGAGTCAAGCTATCAGCCTCAGTGTTTAAGCTGTCATCTGGATGATTTTAATAATGGACACGATCCCGGCGACCCGACTGATTGCTGGAGTTGCCATAGTACTTCAGATTGGAATTCAAATTTTGATCATAACAATACAAACTTCCCGTTAACAGGTGCTCACGTTGGAGTTGCTTGCCTGGATTGTCATGCAAGCGGTTACCAGGGAACTCCGACTGAATGTTTTGCCTGTCATCAGACTAATTACAACAATACAACAAATCCGGATCACCAGGTTTTGGTGCTTCCAACTGAATGTGAAACCTGTCATACCACGAACCCGGGATGGCAGCCGGCAACGTTCCCTATTCACAACCAGTTCTTTGAACTGCTTGGCGCTCATGCAAATATCACCAATTGTGATGACTGCCATAATGGGGATTACAACAATACTATTAATACTTGCATCGGCTGTCATCAGAATGATTATAATGGAACAACAGATCCACCACATCAGGTTTTAAATTTTTCATTGGATTGTCTTGAATGTCATAATATGAATGGTTGGACACCTGCAAATTTCGATCATAATTTTTACCCGATTTCAAGTAATCACAATAATGTTAATTGTAATGAATGCCACTCAGAGACAAGCTATCAGCCTCAATGTTTAAGCTGTCACCTGAATAATTTTAATGATGGACACGATCCCGGTGACCCGACTGATTGCTGGAATTGTCATACAACATCTAATTGGAACACCGGACCAAATCTTAAACTGAAATTAGAATAGTTTAATGAAGAAATTAATTAACATATTATTTTTTCTATTAACAACAGTCAGTTTCGCACAAAGTGTTACCGACACTCTTGTCTTAGGATCGGTGAGTTATAAATCAACTCAAAATATTTATGTTAAGTTTGATAACACAGACGGAATTAATGTCGGCGATACTCTTTTTGTAAAAATAAACTCAGATTTAATTCCTGCTGTAATTGTGAATTCTAAATCATCAACTTCCTGTGCAGGTCAATCAATGGATGATATCAATTTAGAATTGAATGAAAAGATTTTTGCACGAGCAATA
>DATDOL010000115.1:0-3023 GCA_035293265.1 Ignavibacteriaceae bacterium
TAAGCACCGCCAATCAATCCGCTGACAACAAGAACAAGCGCCTGCTTTCCTCCCTTTTCGCCCGCGACCAAAATTTCAGTAGTTGCCGTGGCTTCAGGGAAGGGAAATTTGCCATGCATCTCAGCAACAAAATATTTTCTGAATGGAATAAGAAACAGTATCCCGATTATTCCACCGAATGCCGAAGCAAAAAACATCTGGTAAAATTCTGCATGGAGATTTAAAATGTATAATGCCGGAATTGTGAATATTGCTCCTGCAACTATCAGTCCTGAATTTTGCCCGATAGATTGGATAATCACATTCTGTCCAAGTGAGCCTTTAATTTTTAGCAGCACTGAAAGTCCAACTGCAATAATTGCAATTGGAATAGCAGCTTCGAACACCTGTCCGATTTTCAGACCGAGGTAAGCTGCAGATGCAGAAAACACCACTGCCATCAACAGTCCGACTAAAACAGAGTATGGAGTGATTTCAGCCGGGGTTGAAGCCGCAGGCATTAATGGAACATATTCTTCGCCCGGCTTTAACTCTTTGAAAGCGTTTTCCGGAAGTCCAGGGATTTTCCCTTGATGTGCATCCATAATATTTTACCTTATTTGTAAGTTAATATAGTTTAGCTATTAGCCGGATTTTAATTTGGGTTAACTTAAAAAAAATAATCCTATAAAAATAAATTTTTGACAAATATCTTTACAGCAAAGTCTTACTTTAAATCTAAATTGATATAAACCGGCATTTCGTATTCGATCTGGCTGCTTGCTGAAGACTCAAAGAAAATTGTTCCATACACTGTTGCCTCCATAGGCAATTCCTGAGTTAATTCATTTACGCTGCATTCTAAATCAACTGAAACATTCGGATAAAGTGTAGCATTACTTTTGCCTGCATATTTAACACTGATTGTTTCAGGATTAACGAAAGCAGTACGTTCAATTATATCAAATTTCATTTCACCGCTCATATCAGCAAATCCGGGAACTAATTGAAGAGTATAAGTTTCGCTTACTGAATCGGATGGATTTGTTATGGAAGCACTTCCTTCCGAATATGACAGTGCTTCACTGTTAACAACCAGACCTTCTTCATTCAGAATCAGAATTGCAAAATCCGTAAGCTTTCCAAAATCATTCTTTTGAAGTTTGATTGTAAATTCCTTTGAAGATTCACCGGGATTAAATTTAAACTCAAACTTATAATGATCATTACCTTTTAATTCAACTTCGTGGTTTATTTCATATCCCGAAACTTCTCCGCTCAGGTTATAATTTCCGGGAGTGTTGAATAAATTTATCAGTTCAACTGTGTTTGTACCTATACTTAGATCATCACCGTCGATGCATGAAATTCCTGAAAACTTTATTGAAAGATTATAATTTGAAGTTTGTTCAGCTTTGAAATATCCTTCCACATCGAGCTCATAAACTCCTGGTCTAAGGTTAAAATAATAATTCTCAACTGTTTCTCTATTGTTATCGGTTGATAATAATGGAGAGACATCCGCATTAATTCCATCAGGATCGAAAAGATGAAAACGTGTCATCGAGTAATCTTTTTTATTCCGTGTAAGTGAAATTTTCATTGAAGTCTGCCCGGGTGGAACATTTATGAAGTACCGGTCGATAACTCCCGCTTCAATTTTTTTGTCAGTCCAGTTTATTTCATAATTGTTTTCAGAAGTAAATTCATAAGGGATAACAACGGTGGCAAGCATTTCAAATTCGGGAAATTTAGTTTCATCATCTCTGTAAGCTTTTATCTTTCCGCTGTAAAGTCCGGGTTCAGTCATTTTGTTCCTGTCGAATTTGACCGTTACGGTAGTAGACTGATCATTCCTGATATAGATTTTTTTCTGAACTGTGATTATCCAGCTTTCTTCACATACAAGATTATAAGAACGATAAAATTTTTCTTTCCCCTGGAAATTATTTCGTT
Organism: Ignavibacteriaceae bacterium; assembly: GCA_035293265.1. Lineage (GTDB taxonomy): Bacteria > Bacteroidota > Ignavibacteria > Ignavibacteriales > Ignavibacteriaceae > DATDOL01. Next base: position 1,936 of record DATDOL010000115.1, read on the forward strand.
GAACGATGTAATTGAAAAGGGTCGTGTTTTTTATGAAGCTGCCATTTCTTAAATACAGGTTGGGTGCTTTACCATCCGGCATATTTGGCGAAGTTGAGGTTATGGTGTAAGTTTCAAAATTTTTAATCTCACCGTCGTCAATAAATTTTTTAAGTTTCTTATATGCTTCCATCACATTAATATAACCGGAACCCTGATCAAGATATGAATATCCTTCCATTTTAGTTGCACTTTCTCTCACTGCTTTGTAAAGAAGCTGCGAGGGAATTTTAACATCCGGATACTCTTTGGACATCGCACTTAAAAGCAATGAAAAAACACCGGCAGAATAGGGTGCTGCCATACTTGTTCCCCAGTACCTGTCCCTGGATTCCCAGTTAGGAACTGTGGAAGTGCATGCCCCCGGAGTGCAAACATCGGGTTTTGTTACTTCTCCACCACGTGAGCTGAAATAAAGTATGACATCATTTTTTAAATTTGCACCATAAAGATCTCTTCCGACTTCAGCAGCCAGAACTCCACCGGATGAAAATAAAAATGAGCTTGTTGAAGGCAGTCCAACTGTAGAAATTCCCGGTCCTTCGTTACCGCTTCCAACGCAGACATACAAATACGGATTATCTTTCAGAAGCTGGGCAAGGAAATTTTCAATTTCGGATCTTCCTTCAATCTCACTTCCAATTCCATAACTCATATTAATGATGCAGGGCTCTATTCTTTCTTTTGAAATTTTATCTGCATACAGGTAAGCGTTTTTCATGCTCTCTGTAACAGTTGCTCCGCCGGAATAATTATTATTTCCGATTTTCAGACTAAAAACTTTTGCACCGGGTGCCACTCCTGTTAACCCCGTCCCTCCTATGTTGTGCCCTGCGGCAATCCCACCAACATGAGTTCCGTGAGCACCATCATCGAAATGAAATGAAATTTTATTTTCCTCAGGAAAAATGTTTAATCCTATTGTAAGAAGAGGTAACCCGGATTCATTTTCTATTGCGAATGACTGCTGCTCAACTTTGTAATCCTTTAACGCAATTTCATCCGACAAATCTCCATCACCGTCAGTGTCAATATAAGCGACCCAAGCT
>DATDOL010000116.1:0-3355 GCA_035293265.1 Ignavibacteriaceae bacterium
AGTGGGTTAATACATTGGATTTTTTTCTGAAAATACTCAATCCATTCCTGCCAATCTTTCTGCAATATTCTTCATCCCTTTTATGAATCTCTTCAGCTGTGCTTAACAGAAGATTATAAAAATCTTTTTGATCAATCAACAATTCAAATTGGTTTTTCATTTCATCTAATGCTGCAAATAAATTTACCGCAGTCGGTCTGGTTGAAGCTAATCTTTTATAAGCAGAATAGAAAATTTCTTTCGGGTTACTTTGATCTTTGATTGACAAAGCAAGTGCATAAGCAGCAGCAATTCCGATGAGTGGTGCACCACGGATTTCAAGTCGTTCAATGGCTTCAGCGATCCTGTTGTAATCATCAGTCTCGACATAAAGTTCTTTAAATGGAAGTTTTGTCTGATCGAGGAATATCAGTTTGTCGTTTTGAAATTTCAATGAGAAATAATCAGTCTGTTTCATCGATTCTTGTGAGATTCATAAAAGCCCTGTACCTGTCTTTAATCTGTAAATAGGATAGCTGCTCTAATCCTTTAGTGCTGAATTGTTCAACACAAAAAGAGGCCATCGAACTCCCATAAATAATTGCACGTTTTAAATTTTCCGGTGAAAGGTCGCGTGTTTTGTACAGATAGCCGATAAACCCTCCGGCAAATGAATCGCCGGCTCCCGTAGGATCGTAAATCATTTCCATCGGATAAGCTGGTGCGGAAAAGATTGTACCATTTGTAAAAAGCATTGCACCGTGTTCACCTTTTTTAATGATGAGATTCTGCGGTCCCATCTCTCTTATTAGCTTTGCAGATTTAATCAGGTTTGGCTCCTGTGCAAGTAGTCTTGCTTCTGAATCGTTGATAATTAATACATCAACTTTTTTTAACAGCTTGAGCAGTTCATCTTTCCTTCGTTCAATCCAGTAATTCATCGTGTCACATACAACCAACTGAGGATTTTCCATCTGATCAAGAACTCTGATTTGAAGTACCGGATCAATATTGCCGAGGCAGATATATTTTGACTTTCTGAATCTTTCAGGAATTTTCGGATCGAATGATTGAAAAACATTAAGTTCCGTAAACAAAGTATCTCGTACATTTAAATCATAATGATATTTGCCCGACCATCGAAAAGTTTTTCCTCCGTCAATTATCTGTAAACCTTCAAGATCGACTTCATGATTTTCTAGAATATCCAGATATTTTTTGGGGAAATCACCCCCCACAACACCCACAAGCTGAACAGGACCTGCAAAGTAACTTGCAGCTAAAGAAATATAAGTTGCAGAACCTCCAAGGGCATCAACCACTTTATCAAAGGGCGTTTCTACAGTATCAAGCCCAAGCGATCCAACAACTAATAATCCCAAAATTTTTCTCCTGAATTAAATAATAAAAGGTGTATTAAAAATAATTAAAAGCGAATAGATTGCATAATTAACTGAGTGAACGAGACTTATTTTTAAAGTCCACTTCAACAAATTTCAGGAAGCTTTTTTCCTTCTGAAAATATTCATTAATAATTCTTACTGATTCTCTCTGCCCGGGCCATGCTAACAGCTTCTGAGTTTTCTTAATTTTTACCCACTTAAATTCTGAATGTTCATGACTTAGTCTAATTGGTTTATCATCGACTAGTGCTGCAAATACAGGAATGATTGTTATGCTATCATCATCAGGATCATAAAAAGAATTTATCTTTGGTGCAGCCCAAAGTTGTTTTGGTATCTGCCCTGTCTCTTCTTTGATTTCTCTTAGAACGGTTTCAATTGCGCTTTCGTTCTCCTTTATTTTTCCTGAAACCATTTGCCAAACACTGGGATAAATCTGATTATCTGATCGTTTCAATAATAAAAATTCTAATTCATCTTTCACTGTGCGAAAAATATGTGCTTCGATCATGTTTGATATTAGTTTCATTAATTCATTCCTCCTCACAAATTTTTGAATTCACATTTTTATGGGGCATAGATCTATTCATTAATCACTATATGATTCGTTTAAAAATATGCTCTTGCTTCAGCTCTTGCTGTGTGGATAACTTTGCTAGAACCCTGCAGCCTGCCATCATAACTTACAGTCGTCTGAAGAAATGAAGCCAGCCTGTAATCGAAATTCAATCTCCAATAATAATTTTTACCTAATTGATTTCCTGCAGTCAGTTCATATGGTAGAAAATTTTGTGTTGTGTTGGCAAGCAGTTCAGTTCTTTCAAGTTCGATTCGCAATCTGCCAGTTCCCGCGAAAGATAAGTTTAATCTCATCAATTCAGAATTTAAATCTATTATTGTTGGCTCTTCAGGAAAATCATCCTCACTTCTGCCAACTTTCAATTTAAAACCAATTTCAATATTCTTATCCGGTCTGTATGAAAAATCAGAAGCAATACTGTTATCAGTTATCTGCCTGTTTTGAGCTGAGGGCTGAGGTGCACTAACTTTATCAGTTATGTTAACAACATCTGTCTGGTTACTTAATTCTTTCACCATTCTGAATCTGACTCTGATACTTCGTTCACGGTTGTATCCTTTTTCAATTCCCGTATTAAAGTCGCTCATTGCAATCCTTTGAGAATATCTGAACCGAAAGGATAAATCCTGTTGATTTTCATTTATGAATATATCCTGCAGAAAAAAATTGGCTCCGCGAATGGTAACTGAATCCTCCTGAAAATATTTTAACTGAAGCAGATAAATTTTTGAAAGATCTTCTTCTTTGGTTATTTCTTCTATTCGCCATGAAGTTTCAGTCGAAAGCGGCTGGAGAAAGGTTCCAACAAAAGTATTTTTGTCAAATATTTTTTCATAAATAATTTTCCATCGTGTGCTGGTTTTCAAATCTATAACAGGGAATAATTCATCAGTCGGAATTGTTACAAGAGCAAAATCACCATCAAATAAAGTTGACTCAAATTCAAAATCATCTGCAATGCCATTTTCGTTAATGTCTCCAATATAGCGGTAATTGCCTGTTCCCTCTTCGACTCTTACAAAAATTTTCTGGAGTCGTGCCTGCTTCTGAGTTGAAACTTCATAGAACAGATCTCCATTCAGTATCGGTTCCCAAAAACTAAATCTCGATTGTGATCTGATCAGGATCTGTTCTGTATCAAGAAATCCTAGTTGTTTAAATGCTTCTTTAAATTTTTTATCCCTGAGAGTTAGATTAAGAGTTGTTGTGACTTCTTTTATTTCCCTGTAATTAAGTTCATAAATTTGTGCCTGAGAGGATGCTTCCATTTCCATCAATCCATTTAATGGAAGGAAATCATCACGAAGAGAATATTTGGCAGTCAGATTAATTCCTTCAAGATCAATTAATTGTAGGTAAGGACTCAGCTCATAATATTTTAAGCTGCCGGAAA
>DATDOL010000117.1:0-6948 GCA_035293265.1 Ignavibacteriaceae bacterium
ATCTTACCCATTGCCATCATTGCAATCTGCTGATTCTGCATTACAAGCTGCATAAAAAGCAGCTGATGATTATCGTCGGACATAAATTCCTCTAAGTGTTTTCTTTGTAACTCAAAATTACAATAATTTGATGAAAGTTACTTTTAACGGTTAAAAGTGAACAGCATTAAATTAATTTAGTGCTTTAAATATTTCCCATACCTGATGTTGCCAGTCAATTGTTTGATCTTGTTAGATATCTTTCTATAAATTTTTAGTACGATATTTTTGTTGTCAGTAAACGGCATTTCAAGGATGTATTGCTCTTTCCTGTAACCAAACAGGTAAAAGTTATACTGGTTCTCATAATCGATTCCATACTTCTCAAATTTTAAAACTTCCAGCTTGTTCTCATTAAATATTGACACCAGTACATCAAGATATATGCTTTCGTCCACTACCTGAAGTTTTTCGGGATTATTCTTCCTGACGTAGGAAAGGTAATAAGGATCGGGAATTGTCATTATGAGTATTGTTGTAGGATTTGAAATCTCAGTTATTCTTTTAAAAACATTTTGGTGAGTTTCCTTTGGAAGATGTTCAAGCACATCAAATAAAGTAATGAGATCAAATTTTTCTTTTACAGGATATTCCAGAAAATCGGAACGATGGAACTTAACTTTCTTAACAGTTGCTTTCGCAAATTTTATATTCTCCCCGCTGATATCGATGCCGGTAACATCGGGAACACTTTTAGAAATAAATTCCGAAATGATTCCAATGCCGCACCCGATTTCCAAAGCATTTTTGAAATTATATTTTTGAAACACCTTCTTCAGGTAACCGATTATTTTCTGGTGACGGGGATTAGGATTAATTTTATCCCGGATCAAATTCTGAGCGAATTTTTCGTAAAAATCTTTTATCTCTTCTTTCCTTTTCATTCGATTGGGCTTGACATTTATTATGGCTTATTTTGTTGATTAACTATCTTCCTAAAAACTTCAGAAAGTTCGTTAGTAAGATTCTTCCTGCTGTATTTCTCTAGTCCTGTGCTTTTAAATGATTCCTTAAATTTATTATTGATGAATAAATCAAACAAATTCAGGATACTATCGGAAATTTCCTCAACACTTTCATTGGAAACAACCAATCCTGAATTTGTACTTTTAATAACATCTGCAGCCAACCCATTTGGTGGAACAACGGCAAGAACCGGTCGACCAGAACGGAGGTACTCAAATATTTTTCCGGTCAGTATTCCTTCATTATGCGGATATTCTCCGACAAGTAAAAGTAAGACAGTTGACTGACACATCTCAGCAATTACCTGTTTGTGCGGTAGATATGGAATTAATTCTGAATATTTATCTAATCCAAGCTGCTTGAAGTAAATTATATTTTCAAAATCTCCGGGGTTATCTAATTGACCGATTATTCTCAGCCTGATTTTATTTTTCAAATCTTCTCTTTGGTGGATTGCTTCATAAACAGCTTTGAAAAATTTTTGCGGGTTCTGTTCCTTGTTGAATATCCCGGTATAAGTTAATATGAATTTATTTTCGCCGGGCAACAGGCCTGCTGTTTTTGAAAAATCATCCTCATCAAATCCATTAGTTATTGATGTATACTTTGCAAGAGGGTAAAGCTGATTGAAATGTTCAGCCATTAAAGAAGTCGCAGTTACCACATGATCAGCTCTTTGGATTACCATTTTTTCAAGTTTTCTATCAACAAATAACCGCCATTTATTTTTAGGAAAATTGGGACGGTCAACCCAAAGATCTCTGAAATCAGCAACCCATGGCAGACCTGAGAATTTTACAATCAGCAAAGCAATCAGATGATCAGTAAATGGTGAGGCAGTAGAATATATCAAATCGGGTTTATATTTTCTGATCAGTCGAATGCTTTTAACCACTGCAAACGGAAGCCAAAGAATTTCATTGTCAGGTATGAGTATATAAGTTTTAAGCTTTACCAGGAATCCTGGTTTCAATGATTTTTGCTTGATTGATTCAGAAGAATTTGTCAGTACTTTGCTCTGCGATCTATTCTTAAGAAATTTCCTTACCCATTTCATCGGTTCAATTGAAAATGTTCTGACGATAACACATTTACCTGCAACATCCTGCATCATTTCATCATCACTGTAAAAATCATATGGTTTTTTTACAGTAAGTACAATTGGATTCCAGCCAAACTGTGGTAAATATTTTACGAATTTGGACGATCGCTGAACTCCACCCCCGGCTACAGGCGGAAACAGGTAAGAAATGAATAATACATTTCCGGAATTATTGGCATTCATATCTGCAAAAGAAAAAGAGGTATAAAACTAAATTCAAGTTTTTTATATGCTTTTTAATTTTTTCAAGTCTCCGTTTCTCATAAAGATTAGTTCACTTAACTTCGTGTTTGTTAATCTGTGATAAAAATATATCTGTAAAATAAGCGCTGCACTGTAAGACAATGAGGAACTAATAGCCGCACCTGCAATTCCATAATTCGGAATTAAAATTATATTAAAGGCAATATTCAAAATGAAGTTTAACAAGCTGACGTATAAACTGTATTGCGGTAAACCACGCGAAGTAAAATCCGCTGACAATATTTTGGAAACGGATAATGATATAATCCCGGGAAGAATAACTATTAATGGCAAAACTGAATTGCTGTACTCTGCTGAAAAAAGAAGCGGCACAAGCCAGTAAGCAGTTGCACCAATCACCATAGAACCAGCAAAGACAACGGTAAAATTTAATCTTGACAGGATAGGTGTTTTTTCCCTTTGAATATCTGAGCCGCTTGCAGATGGAAATAAAATAGTCGACGTTGCCTGGGTTAAAAACAGCAGGCGTTCTGCAATCAGGACTGAAACGTAATACCAGCCAATTTCTGTTCCGGAAAGAAAAAATCCTATTAAAAGAATATCTGTTCTGTAATTTAAATACTGCAGAAGGTTACCTAACATAATCTTAATCCCGAAACGAAAAGATTTTTCCGCTGGTTCCTTTCGCCAGGTTAAATTAATTGGGAGTGCGAATCGCCAATACAGCAATGCCGGGATGATAAATGAAATACTCACAAGTACAATCACCGAACCTAATTCAACTGTGAACATCAATGAGGAAATGATGAGAAGGGTGAATAGAATTATAGGTTTTAGCAGCTGTATCTTATTGTACTCATTATATTTTTCAAGCCCCAGGGGAATTTTAACACCAAATTCATACAGCAAAAATGCTGCAAAATAAAAAACGATAACTGCAAAGAAATCAGATATAAAATTAAAATTTATTACTTCTGAGAATAGAATGACAGACTCAATCTGATTTAGCAAAAGTAGTATCAATATTCCTGAGCCAATTATCACAATTATATTAATTAAATACGTACTAACATATTCCTTGAATTCAAACCGTTTATTGCTGATAAAATAAATTGCAGAGGTATCAATTCCGGGATTCACAATTCTAAAAACGAGTTCAACCACTACAATTATAATTGCGAAAATCCCAAGACTTTCCGGCCCTAATAAACGTGAGATAATTACATTGTTCCCGAGTCCGATCAGGAATACAACAAGCTGAACCAGAAATGTAATCCCTATTGCCGGGGCTATTATTTTATTCATTGGTTAAAAATAATTCTCTGACAGAACTTATAATAATTGTTATTGATTTTTGATTCGGTAAATGAATCTTCCACAAACTTTTTCCCTTCAGTATTAGGTGCACAATCAAGTTTCAGTTTTTTCAGAATTGCAATACATTCATCTGAATTTTTAACAGTAAAACAGTGTGGAAATGGTTCACTCCATAAAACCTGTCTCCCATAGGATAAAGCTTCCAGTACCATTTTGGGTAATCCATCATGCGTGGTAATTCTCAGTAACACAGAACATTTTTTGTAAAATGGAATTGTGTCGATAACAAAGTCATAAAAGAAGAGATTTGGTTTCCCGCTGTTTTCTTTTCCTGATGCCAAAATGTGAAAATCAATATCCGGCATCTTTTCAGCTAATTCAGTGATTATATCTCCATGATAAAAATCCCAGCGGTTTTTAGGTACATACGAGAGCACTGAAAACTTTTCAGGCAATACCGGCATATCATCAATGAATTTAAGTTTTGTCAGCGGAATTATCGTTGAGGAAAGATTAAATTGTTCCAACTCGGTTTTGAGATTCTCAGAAACAACGAGGTTATGAACGGATGAAGAATTGATAATATTTTTTTTCAGAAATCTTTTTATGAATGAATCATTTATAAATCTGTAAACATCTGTCCCGATCCAATGGTAAAGTACCGGTTTTCCAAAACGCCTTAATTTTTTAATTACCGGAAGCGGTGAAGAGATGAGGTGGAAAAGATCAAATTTTTCAAGAGCCTCGTGTGAAGGCAAATCTTTATAATATTTAGGTTCAAAAACTGATTTTTCATAATTTTCGAGTTGTTCATAAAACACCTTGGCATGATACTCCTCCCCAAGCAATAATATTTTTATTTTATCAGTGGGGACGGGCATCAAAATTTAAATGTGAATAATTCATATAAAATTGATTTTTAATATAATCAATTGCTTAACTGAAAATACAGCAAGTTGAATCCCGATAAGAAAAAAATTATCTTCATTACCGTAAGATCAGATTTAGGCGGTGGACCTTATCACGTTGATCTGCTTCTGAAAAACCTTTCTGACTTTTTTGATTTTTACATTGCAGCACCACTGAATAAACCGTATGGCTTTAAGTGGCGGGAACAATTTGGAATGGAAAAGTTTTTTGAATTGCCATTTCGGTCTTTTAACATAACCAGCTTTTTTAGACTCATCTTATTCATTAGGAAAAATTCAATTGGCATCATCCATTCCCATGGTAAAGGTGCTGGATTATACAGCAGATTGGTGAAGTTATTTGTTCCGAAAATTAAAGTTATACATACTTTTCATGGGGTTCATATCCGGGAATATAATTTTCTTACAAGAAAAATTTACATTTTACTTGAACGCCTGTTAAGCAGGCTTACGAATCTTTATATAAATGTTTCAAGAGGCGAAAAAGAAGTATGTTTGCATCACAAAATATTCAATAAAAAAAAATCTGTAGTAGTTTATAACGCAATTGGTCTTCTCGAATCTTCGTCGGTGAATAAAACTGAAATCAGGCGAAAACTTTCCCTACCCGAAGAAAAATTTTTAATTATTTCCGTTCTAAGATTCAGCTATCAGAAAAACCTGCCTTTACTTATCAGCATTGCTGAACAGCTCAATCAAAATGAAAGATTTTCATTTGTGATCATCGGGGATGGAGAACAGCGCGAAATGGTGGAAGAGCTTATTCATGCAAAAAAAATCAGCAACATAAAACTGCTGGGTTTCAGGAATAATATTTCTCAATATTTATTAGCAAGTGATATTTATTTATCAACATCATTTTGGGAAGGAATGCCATATACATTAATTGAAGCCGCCGGCTGTGGCTTACCAATTATTGCTACAAATGTGATTGGTAATGATGAGGTGGTAAGTGATGGAGAAAACGGTTACCTTTTCGAATTGAATAATCCCGGTGTCGCTGTAAAAAAAATATTAGAATTAGAGAGTTCTCCCGTACAGAAAAAAATTATGGGAGAAAACTCTTTGAGAATCGTTAAGGATAATTTTCAGTTAAGCACGATGATTGACAAAATGAAAGTCATTTATAACAGTTAAAATATTTTGAATATAAATATAATTCTAAAATATAAAATTGCAATTGTTCATGAGTGGTTAGTAAACTATGCTGGCTCTGAAAGAGTTGTGGAATCATTTACAAATATCTGGCCTGACGCAGAAATTTTTACTCTTGTAGATTTTTTAAATGATGAACAGAGAAAAATTATTCTCAAAGATAAACAGGCTAAAACCTCTTTCATTCAAAACCTTCCTCTAGCCAGGAAGAAGCACCGCAATTATCTGCCGTTATTTCCTAAAGCAATTGAGAGTTTTAATCTTTCAGATTTTAATTTGATAATCTCAAGTGCTCACGCTGTTGCAAAAGGAATTAAGAAAGACAAAAATCAGCTTCATATTAGTTATTGTCATTCACCGATGAGATATGCGTGGGATCAGGGTGAACATTATCTTCAGGGATTCAAAGGTACTATCGCAAAAGCTTTTATCGGTTACCTGAGAAAATGGGATCTTAAATCGGCGGATAGTGTCGATTACTTCATCGCTAATTCAAATCATATCGCAGGCAAAATTAAAAAAATTTATAACCGTGAAGCTGATATTATTTACCCACCGGTTGATATTGACAAATGCGAACTCAATATTAATAAAGAAGATTTTTATCTTACGGCTTCGAGAATGGTTCCTTATAAAAGATTAGACCTGGTTGTTGAAGCATTCAACCAAATGCCTGATAAAAAACTGATCGTTATAGGCAGCGGACCTGAAAAAGAAAAGTTAAAAAACATTGCTGGTAAAAATGTTGAAATTTTGTCTCATCAACCTCATGAAATATTAATTGAATATATGCAGAGATCAAAAGCATTTATTTTTGCAGCAGAAGAAGATTTTGGTATAATAGTGGTCGAGGCAATGGCTTGCGGAACACCTGTTATTGCATGGAACGGTGGTGGAGTTAAAGAATCAGTCAAAGATGGAGTTACCGGAATACTTTTCAATAAACAAAATTCAGATTCAATCATCGCGGCCATTAAAGAATACGAAAAGAGAATTGATACATTTGATTCATCACTTATACGGAATCATTCGGAACAATTCAGCAGAAAAAATTTTGAACAGAACATAAAAAAATTTGTACTGGATAAAGCTGAAATATTTTTCAATTCGAAAAAAATTTTATTTGGTTAATTATGATTGTTAATAAAAGATCTTTATTTCTTTTTCGGTTGCTGAGTGATTTATTGCTCTTGAATGCTGCATTTCTTCTTTCGGCAGTTTTTGCTCAATCGTGGG
>DATDOL010000118.1:0-4105 GCA_035293265.1 Ignavibacteriaceae bacterium
TAATGAAAAGCGTCCGTTTTTTATTGAAGGCTCAACAATTTTTAATTTTGGTTATGGTGGTGCACGTAATTACTGGGGATTTAATTGGGGCAACCCTGATTTTTTTTACAGCAGACGTGTTGGCAGACAGCCGCAAGGAAGTATTCCTGAAGAAGCCAATTATGCTGATTATCCTACAGGTACACATATCATTGGTGCCGCCAAGCTCACAGGAAAAATTGCTAATAGCTGGAATGTTGGAACAATTCAGAATGTAACTAAACGGGAGTATGCCAGAATTTCTGTTGATGGAGTTCAATCCGAAGCAGAAATTGAACCATTAGCTTATTACGGAGTATTCAGAGCACAAAATGAAATTAATGAAGGACACCAGGGGCTTGGGTTTATTTCCACAGTAACATTGCGAGACTTCCAGGAAGAAAGATTAAAGAGTGAAATTAATAAAGATGCTTTCTCATTTGGTTTAGATGGCTGGACGTTCCTGGATTCTTCAAAAACCTGGGTGCTGGCTGGCTGGGGTGGAGTGAGCAGCGTTGGCGGAAACAGCGAGCAAATGATTAATCTGCAGGAAAGCTCGAGACATTATTTTCAGCGACCGGATGCTTCGCATGTTTCTGTTGATAGTTCAGCCACATCTCTTTCAGGATATGCAGGAAGAATAGTGCTTAATAAACAGAAAGGTAACTTTTTTGTTAATACAGCTTTTGGTTTTATAGCTCCCGGTTTTGATGTTAATGATCTTGGATTCTTTTTCAGGGCTGATATAATTAACTGGCATACGGGTGTAGGATATTATTGGTCAGATCCCACAGAGCTTTACCGGTTTCTTGAGCTTGGCGGTGCGATTTTTCAAAATCATGATTTTGACGGCAACTTAACCTGGGAAGGAATCTACCATTTTGGTTCGCTGCAGTTTTTAGATTATTACTCTGTTAACTGGTCCGTTGGATATTATACTGAAACATATAATAATAACAGAACAAGAGGCGGACCTCTAACTTTAAATCCTCCCGGTTATGAATTAACGCTTTCTCTTACATCCGATGATAGAAAAGACTGGATAGTAAGCCTCAGCAGCGGAACCTATCAATCTGAACTTTCATATTCATGGTGGGCTGACCTTGGGCTTGAATTTAAACCAGTTCCGAATCTTTCATTTATAATTGGTCCTTTCTTTTCTAATGACAATGAGTTTGCTCAATATGTTAACACTTTTGAGGATCCATATGCGATACAAACTTATGGAAGCCGTTATGTATTTGCAGAACTTGATCAAATTACTGTTTCAGCAAGTGTAAGATTGAACTGGACTTTTACGCCTGATCTGAGTCTGCAGATTTATATGCAGCCATTAATATCTTCAGGCGATTACTTTAACTTTAAAGAATTAGCAGCACCACGAACTTATGATTTTAATGTTTATGGAAACGGCAATTCAACATTTGATGAACAAAATTATGTTGCTGATCCGGATGGTGATGGACCGGCACCTCCAATTGATATTGGTAATCCTGATTTCAACTTTAAATCGCTTAGAGGAAATGCAGTGTTAAGATGGGAATACCTGCCTGGTTCGGTAATTTATTTTGTCTGGACTCAAACAAGATCGGAAGAAGAAGAAACAGGGGAATTCAGGTTCGGGGATTCAGTTTCAAGGATGATGTCAACGCAGCCTGAAAATATATTTATGATCAAGATGACATACTGGCTGAACTTTTAAAAGTAATTTGCTTCTCATCTCCCACGTAAAAACCCATTTATCGTTTCATAGATAGATGGGTTTATTTATTCTCAACCTAAAGATGCTTAATTTTACACAGCATTATATTATTTCGCAGTTTGAAAAGCTAATGCCCACGTAGCTCAGCTGGATAGAGCAACGGTTTCCTAAACCGTAGGTCACGTGTTCGAATCACGTCGTGGGTACAATATTAAATTGTATTTGCCGGTTCACTAAGCACGAAAAATTTGGACGGAGGTTCTCCCAAAGGGGCTCCTTTGGAGGAATCCTCTCCGGGGTATAAAGATAAGTCGTGGATGTTAGCTTCACCATTCAGATAAAATCTTCTGTAATTTTCAATTGCAATCTACATAAGCATTTGTTTACAACTGTTTTTAAAAGCCTCAGGGATCACGAAGTGAATCAAAATTAATTCAATTTGAAGTTATCATTTTAGTTAAAATCCGGTGTCAATTCTTACTGCCATTTCTGTCGCCAATCGTAATTTTTACTTTCACTTCTTCATTATTAATAACTGATACTTCAAAAAATGTTTTGGTAATTACCCTCCTTTCGGCATTATACTTGTAAAACTTACTAAAAATAATTAATAATTACCGAAAGGAGATAAAAATACAATGGGAGTTACCGAAATTATAGTTCTGTCGTTTCTAGCTTTGCTAGGATTCCTTGCATATAACAATTCAAGAAAAGTTTCCGAAGAAATAAAAAGAATGAGCGCGCGGAAGTAGATTTTCCCTGGGGGAGAAGGAAGGGTCAGTCTATTTTAATATGATTGATCTTTCCTTTTTTATTTTAAACCTTTGTTGATTATTTCAACCTTTTCACCACGACCAACGATCACAACATCTGCGAAATCAATAAACAAACCGGTCTCAACAACCCCCGGAAAAGATTTTATTTCTCTGTCCAGAGTCTCCGGCTTATCTATTCTTCCTAAGTATAAATCTATTATGTAATGATTTGAATCTGTAATAAAATAATTGTTGTTATTCATTCGGAATTTTGGGTTATAACCGCGCATTTCAAGTTTTGTTAATAGCTGATTGCATCCAAACTTCATTACTTCGACAGGAAGAGGAAATTTTCCAAGAGTTTCAACCAGCTTGGTGGAATCAATAATCCAGATGTTTTTTTTTGAATAACCGGCAACTATTTTTTCATATAGCAGGGCACCACCGCCGCCTTTAATTCCATTCAGATCTTTATCAACTTCATCAGCGCCGTCTACTGTCAGGTCAATTTCGTCGGCTTCGTTTAAATTAATTAATTCAATGCCAATGGATTTTGCCAGTTCGGTGGTTTTTTGTGAAGTGGAAACAGCGGTGATTTTAAGTCCGGCTTTTATTCTTGGCACCAGTCCATTAATAAAAAACCCGACTGTTGAACCAGTTCCAAGTCCAACAATCATCCCGTCTTCAACAAATTCAACTGCTGCTTCGGCAGCGATTTTCTTTTCTTTCATTAATCTCCTAAATAATTAAAAAGTTTATTTGAAAAATCATTTATTTATTTTTACTAAGCAAATTTTTAAGGAGAATCATTATGCACCACTTCGACCCCAGTACAGAAATCCAGGATTACCTGGTCTTTGGTGAATACGGAGACGTTAACCCATCTATAACCGACTCTTCAACTTATACATTCTTAAGTCCGGAAAAAATGAAAGAATTGTTTGAGCATGAGATTGAAGGTTGTTTCCTTTATTCGCGCCATTGGAATCCAACAAATAAATATCTCGCTGAAGCATTGGCAAAAATGGAGGACAGCCAAGCTGCAGTTGTTACTGCTTCAGGTATGTCTGCAATTACATGCTGCATTTTTCAATTATGTAATTGCGGTGATGAAATAATTTCCAGCCGGACGATTTACGGCGGGACTTATGCTTTCTTCAAAAATTTTCTTCTGAAGCTTAGCATCCATGTGAAATTTGTGAACACTTTAGATACTGAAGCTGTTAAGAAAGCCATCACAAAAAAAACAAAACTGATATACTGTGAAGCAGTCAGTAATCCATTACTTGAAATTGCAGACTTACCAAAACTTGCTAAGCTTGCAAATGAAAATAATATCAAGCTGATGGTTGATAATACTTTCAGTCCGTTGATCATTTCACCAATTCATCTTGGGGCACATATCGTAATTCACAGTCTAACAAAATATATTAATGGAACAAGCGATTGTGTTGCCGGGTGTATCTGCAGCTCCCATGAGTTTATCTCGCAGCTTACAGATATTAATTCAGGTGCTTCAATGCTGCTCGGTCCTGTACTCGACAGTTTCCGCGCTGCCAGCATTTTAAAAAATCTTCATTCATTACATATCAGGATTGAAAGACATAGCAGGAATGCAATGTATCTTGCT
>DATDOL010000119.1:0-9884 GCA_035293265.1 Ignavibacteriaceae bacterium
TTAAAATTTTTTAAAGGAGTGCCGGTAATTTACTAATTGAAGTTAGTATTCCGTAAGCAGGAAGTAAATAATCAGACCAAAATTTATTTGCATAGCTACAAAAGTAACCCCGCTAATAATATCATATTTATCCGTTTCTTCTAAAAGTTCCGGATCACCGGTAATCTGGTACTCGCCGTATTTTTCATCAGCTTCTAGTTTATAATAAGCTGTTGTAGCGCCAAGGGCAATGGCTGATCCGATTAAAAATTTAAACCAAATGCTGCTTACAAAATTTCCTTTCGGTTCAGCACCAACATAATCAAGTTTTATTAACTGATTATTCTGTAAATCAGAAAATGAAATATTCTTATCCGAGTATTCAGCTTTCTTTAAAAGTATCCTGCCTGAAGATTGCGGAATAAAGAGTGGTGTAAAACCGATGAGTGAATCATTCATAAATACATAAACATCCTGGGGATCTGTATTCAGAAGTTGTTCCGACTGAAATTTATAATTCAGATCAAATTTTTTGCATTCATTAATAATTAAGGTATCTGAAAAAGATTTTGCGTCCCATCGACCGCTGTTTTCCAGTATCCTGATAAAATATTTTCCTAGTTCAAGTTGGGTATGAAAGGATTTTCCAACACCGTACAAAGAATCATCAATCATGATATTTACATTTTCAATATCACATTGGATATAAATTTCAGCCTTACATTCCTGTGAATAAGCATTTGAAGAAATCATCAGCAGAAATATGAATGCAAAAATATTTTTACTCAACGAATTCATACGCTCTTAATAATCCATCATCATAACCGATAAATAAAAGATCCTTATATAAAACCGGGGACAATTTTGCACGTCCATCCAGATTATATGTTTTTAATATTTTACCAGTGCTTTTATCTAAAAGGTGAAATGACAATAACACATCGGGAAGCACTATTACATTGTTTGTCAACAATGGAGTTGAGTTTAAAACACTTTGAAAATTTGTTTCCCAATTTTTTTCTCCATTGAACTTGTTCAAAGAATAAAGTGATCCACCCAGGTTTCCGAAAATTACATTTTGACCGTCAATCGCTGGAGTCATTAAAATCCTGGCACCGCCGTTAAACTCCCAAACGATTCTGCCATCTTCAGAATTGAGAGCATACAGGTAACCATTTTCATTTCCAACATAAATTTTATTATCACTTACCGAAGAACCGCTAAAAAAAGTTCCTCCTATCTTTGAAACATAAACTGAATCACCTGTTTCTTCATCAAGCGAGATAATCTCTCCTTTGTCATTACCAAAAATAATTTTATTACCGCTCATACAAGGTGAACTATGAATCGGAATACGTGTGTGTGTTTCCCATATTTTTTCTCCGAACAAATCATATTTATAAACTGATCCAAATTCTGTACAGAATATTATTGCATTTTCAAGTGCAATCATCTCGGTCAATACACGCCCAGGTATTTCAATCAGATTAGTTTCTTTTCCGTTCAGCAAATCGTAGTAAATCAGCTCTGTTAAGTAATCGTTTTCAAGAGAAACGGGAAATATCAAGGTTGACTTATATGGCACCGGTGTTGAATAAATGGCGCCTTTATATTTCAACTTTCCTACTTGCGTACCATCCAGCAAATTATAACAATAAACCCTGCCTGACAGATCATTTATAAAAATGTATTCATCATAGATTGCAACTGATGAATTCGGGAATCCTCCGTTAGCACTGTTTTCCCATTTTTCGATTAATGAATCCGAAACTGTTACTGGCACAAAAAATTCTCTTTGAGGTGTATTACCAAACATCTGAAATGGCTCTTCATCAAGCCTGGCAGATAATTTTATTACTGATCTTGCACAGCCCGATATGAAGAGCATTACGATCAATAAATAAAAAATGAGTTTCAAAAATCCCATCCAAAAAAGAATTGATAAAATAAACCATCCTGAAATTCTTTAAAATCATTCTCAATACGTTTTCCCATATCATATCGCAAAGTGAGTACACCGAATATATTCATCCGGAATCCCCATCCCAGCGACCCGAATGTGGTTTCATAAAATTCATCAAGGATTCCTCCCATATCAAAAAAGAGTGCGCCTCTCAGACCAAAAAATCCCAGATTAAAAAACGGAAACCTTAATCCAATCTGATCAATTAATGGAAATCTAAATTCAAGCGATGAGAGCCAAAGTTTTTCTCCTCTTATACCAAAGCGAGGCCATCCTCTTAAATCCCAGCTGCCACCCATAAAATACATTCGGGCTTCTTTTCCTTCGTTATAAAATGCAGCTGCCCGGAAAGCAAGAAGAGTTGTATAACCAATGCGAAGATAATTCCTGTAATCACCAATGACACTGAAGTAATTTACATTACTATACTTGATATCGCTGGTATAACCAAGATAAACCAAAGCCCGCATTCCATCGATAGGACCTGTTGGACCCCAAAGTGAATTATCAAATACATAACCAAGTGTATTTGTAAATAATATTGCCTTGCGTTCGACTACATTTGGAATTACTTCTTTGTTAGAATTTTGAATTGTTGCCGTAGTCTCAAGTCTGTGAAACTTTGAAAGAGGATAACTTAAAAGAAAAGAACCGCCGAAACTTCGTTCATAAAAATATAGGTCCGGATCTGTTATATCATAAACAAAACCGTTCATATTAAATATGCCGAATCCGTAATGAACTCTTCCGGCAAAGTTAACTTTCTGCAATACAATATTAAAACTGTTTAGTATTTCACTTTGTACTGCAGCAGTATTATAGAGCACAAAATAATATCTATCGTCACCGAGAAGATCAGTTATGGAAAACACTGCTCCACCCCGTGTTCCATAAACAGGATCTGTGGTTACAATACCTTGGGCAAAATCGAGAGCATATTCTTTTTCATATTCAGCATCTTTATTCTCGGATGGAACGGAAATAAAATTCGCTTTCCAGGTTTCAGGTAAAGTTTTCATATCCATATCAAACGCATAAAGTGTATCGATATCAGGCTTGCTGAGATTATGCAAATATAAATTGAAAGAAAATTTTTCAAATCCGCTGAATGTAATTTTGGATGTGTCAATAAAACTCGGACTGAATACTCCCGAAATAAAATTTGAGATTTTCGTAACCTTGTTTCCGAATAATTGATCAGCTATAGAAATTTCATAAATGTTGCGTACTCCATCCAGATCAGAAATAAAAAGAAGCTTTTTTTTATCAGGGGAAAGGATCGGTGAGTTGCAATTAGCATCAAGATAAGTGATATATTTTATTTCGTGACCTGGTATTTCAACTGTAAACAGATTGTATTTTTGTTGGTTCTTACCCCCTGTCCTGTCAGATGTAAAGATGACCTGGTTATCATTTAAACCAAACACCGGATCTTTATCATCATAATAGTCATTCGTAATCCTGTATAAAAAATTAGTTTTTATTTCCAACAGAAAAATGTCGCTGAATCCTTTTCTATCAACAGCGTGGAATACTATTTTTGAACCGTCGGAAGAAAATTTTGGAGATGATATATAAATAAGATCGTTGTTCTGATAACTTTTTACCAACTCGCTTGTTTCTGCTGAAAGAAAATGAATTGCATCGGTTCCACCTTTTTTTGTATTGAATACAATTAATCCGCTGTCAGAAACATCAATAGCTGATTGGAACAAATGGAAAGCTTCAAATTCTTCCTCTTGTTCACCTCGTAAAATTAATTGAGGTGATTCGATAGGAATAAATTCGGGAGATACTTCGAACCTGTAAAGCGATGAGTAACCATCGCGGTTAGCAGCATAAAATATAAAATGCCTGTTATTGAATTTATAATAAACCGGCGTAAAGTTATAACCATCTTTGGTCAATTTAAATGAACTGAATTCTGTCGGTGAACTTTCTTTAAGCAGCGGAAAATATTTTTGCTTCAAATAATACAGCCATTCAGCATCAATCCTTTCAATGGGTTTTCCAAAGGTGTGCTCAATCACTTCTGTGAAAGAACTGTACATCCAGAAATTATCAAGCACCTGTGCGATTTTTTCTTTACCGTATATCTCACCAGCGAACTCAAGAAAACTTTGTCCTTCTTTGTACATCAGGAAAGAACCATAGATCCGGAAGATATCTTCAATTCCTACAAAGTAATTATTTATTACTGCATCGCGCATCAACATTTCAGCAGTTGCATCAACTTCTGTTGAAAAATACTCGGCTAATCCTTCAACAAACCACAATGGTGGAAGCTTATTAGTCGGTATACGGTGATCTTTTAGTACACGGTAAACTTTGTTAACCATAAAAACGTGAACAAGTTCGTGCCTGATGACGTGTTGAAAATCTTTAAGAGATCCCGTTGAAGGTAAAACAACTCTGCCTTTTAGAAACTCAAAAAATCCGCCGACACCTTCAGGAATTAATCCGGGTGTGATGTTTGTCTGCTGAAAATCATTTGAAGTATTATAGAATATTAAAGGAATGCGGCGGGTTACAATGTGGTTCATTTTAACTTTTAATTCTTCATAAACTTCCTCAGCATAATGTGCACCAATCTCTGCCACCTGGCCCATCTCGCCATAATAATAAATATCAAAGTGATCTGTATATAATACTTTCCAATCAAATTCTTCATAATGAACTTTGTTTCTGCCGAAATATAAAAATTGAGAGTGAATATGATCCGGTGTGAGCAGGAGTAAAATAATTGTTAGGAAGAATAATTTTTTTGATTCAGGGAAATGAATCTGCATAAAACTGGTACTTGTAGCTTAAATGAAATTCTTAAAGATTTTAAGCAGTGAATTTAAACTAACCTGTTCTTCAGTTCGTGTATATAATCAATTTCCGATGGATCAAAGCCACGAAGCACTGCTAAATAGTAAGTTATCCAATCAATTAAATAAATCAAATCCAATATTCGTACCTTAAAATTTTTCTGGTTGCTTTTTAATTCTATTACTTCAACGCCAGATTTTTGAATTAATTCAGTTACAACTTTAAATCTTTTTATGACCTGGGGATGATAGCTGGAATCAAGTATTACAATCACCTTAGCTCTTAAATTTTTTTCTCTGAATGTTTCCCATCCAATAATTTCGTTGTGGTTCATTTCCGGAATTGAATTATGAAATGCATGCACTTTAGAATTTTCATTCAGCTGACTTTTAAACCTGTAACCGACAGCTGATGTACTTCCTTCTGCAGAATATATTATCGGTACAAAACCTATAAGTTTTTCTGCTATGGTTGCTGCTGAATTTTTCTCTCCAGAAAAAAGTTTTCCATTCTTCTTCCACAATTTTTTAATCAGCTCAACATTTTTGTTTTCATTTGAAATTATTTTCATTGATTGGAGAACTTTGAGTAAAGTAAAGAAGCTTAATCCTAATGCATATCTCGGCTGAAATCCTGGCTGAACAGATATAATAGGTATTTTATGTTTTAAAGCTATTTCCGATATCTTACCGCCAGATGCAACTGCAATTATTTTACATTTTTTTTTAATTGCCTGCTTAAAAACTGAAATAGTTTCTTCTGTGTTTCCGGAATATGATGAAATAATGACGAGAGTTTTTTTATCCGCAAATTCCGGAAGTAAATAATCACGATTGGTGATCAACGGTAATTTAAGATCATCTTTTAAATAATTTCTCAGAAGATCTGCACTTATTGCAGAACCACCCAATCCCGAGATAATAATTTTATTTACATAAGCTTTGCCGAGCTGCTTATATTGATTATAATTATCCCATACAGATTCAATTTGTCTGTAAGTATTTACGAGCACTTCAAATTGATTCTGGGGATCATACTTTTTAACAAATTCACTTATCTGCATAATTAAATTATCTGCCTTGTTCGTACAATTTTATTTTCTATGAAGAAATTCTGAACAGCTTCTTCAATCTCTTTTTCAGTTTGCATTTTCAGGCACTTATCAACAAGTTTTTTAGCGAGTTTAAATTCAAAATTTCTGATTATTCTTTTTGCGTATGGAATAGTTGCCGGTGAAATACTAAGTTCCTCTAGTCCTAAACCTATCAGAACGGGGATTGCAAGCGTGTCTGCCGCCATTTCACCGCAAATACTTACGGGCTTTTTGGATTTTCTTGCATCATCGATAATAAATTTGAGAGTCCTGATAACCACCGGATTGAATTCCTGGTAAAGTTCAGATACAAGATCATTTCCCCTGTCAACGGCCATTAAGTATTGGATCAGATCGTTTGTTCCGATACTCAGGAAATCGACCTCAGCAGCAAAATCTTTTGTCATCACCGCAGCGGATGGAACTTCAACCATAATTCCTATTTCAATATCATGATCAAAATGCAGCTTTTTTTTCTTCAATTCTGTTTTACATTCATCTATAATTTTTTTTGATTCACGAATTTCCGTTATGGTAGTTATCATCGGCAGCATGAATTTGACATTTTTATGCTCACTTGATCTAAGTACAGCCCGTATCTGGTTTTTGAATAGAGTTTCATTTTCCAGAAGCAGACGGATACCCCTTAAACCAAGGAAAGGATTGGGTTCAGTGTAGTCTAAAAATCTGAATTTGTCTCCGCCAATGTCAAAAGCTCTTATTGTAATTGTATCCGGGTAAATTCTCGAGGCAAGTTTAGAATAGATTGTAACCTGTTCATCTTCTGAAGGAAATTCACCCAGTTCATCTAAAATTTGTTCAGAGCGGTAAAGCCCTATTCCGTTTGCGCCGCTTGTAATAACAATATCAATTTCACCGGTAACATCAACGTTTGCTAACAGCTTAATTTCTTTACCGTCTATAGTAACAGCCGGCTGATCTTTAAGTTCCTCAAGATCTTTCTGCAGTTCAATGAGTCGCTGTCTTTTTTTATTAAAGAATTCAACCTGCTCATTGCTTGGATTCAGAATCACGTAACCATGGAATCCATCAACAATAATTTTATCACCATCTTTAATCTGGGTTGTTGCATTATGAGTTCCAACCACAGCCGGAATATTTAAGGATCGGGAAATTATAGCAGCATGCGAAGTTAAACCTCCGTGATCTGTTACAAAACTTTGAGCTTTATTTTTTGAAAACAGAATTGTATCAGCAGGAGTGAGAGATTCGCTGACAATTATCATATCATGCTGAATCTTGGACTGCCAGCGTTTCTTCTGAAGGTTCCTGATAATCCGCTGCTTTATATCTTCAATGTCATGAGCCCGTTCCTTCATATAGTTCTCGTGAGAAAGAATCATTTTATCCTGGTATTTGGAAATTTCGTCATCAACAATAAACTCGGGTTGTTTTTTCTCCTGTTCAATTCTGCAAATAATTGATTGGATCAGGATCGGATCATCGAGGATCATTAATTGAGCTTCAAATATTGCTGCACGAACATCATCCATTTTTTCGCGGGCAATTGCAAAAACTTTATTCAGTTCTAATTTTGATTTTTCCAGTGCTTCCCGAAGATTTCTTTTTGCTTCTTCGATGTCAGTGATATTGGATTTATTTATTTCGAGCTTTTCTTTTGTAAAAAGATAGGCATTCCCTATTGTGATTCCCGGTGCTGCAGCGATCCCGGGAATTTTATTTTCTGCTGTTCTGTATATTTCTTTAAAGGATTTCAAAGTTCGTCAAAACCTCTTTCGAAAAAATCTATAATTTCTTTTGCAGCTTCTTCTTCATCTTCACCTTTAAATGTAAGGGTGAGCTCGGCTCCTTCTTCGGCAGCAAGCGTCATTACACCAATAATACTTTTCCCATTAATATTCAATCCATCACGTGAAATATAAAAATCACATTTATATTTGGCTGCCATTTTAACAATGGTTGCTGCCGGCCTTGTGTGAAGCCCTGCTTTATTAATTATTTTTACAGTACGTTCGATCATTACCTCGTTCTTTTTATCAGTTGATCTGTAAGCCAAAAAAATATTTCTCGATCAGCTTCCATTATATCTGCAAGTGATTTTAATGCTTTATCGCTAAAATATTTAATTTTATTTTTTGCATCGTCAAGAACACCGAGCCGGATATACAATTCTTTATATAACTTAACCTGGTTCCATCTTATTCCATTTTTTAAAATCACATTCTGCAATCTCTTCCTATCTTTACCTTCTGATTTTTCCAGAGCACGGATAAATAAATAAGTTTTCTTGCCTTCAACCAAATCACCGCCGATTGATTTCCCAAAAATACTTTCATCTGCAATGATATCTAATAAATCATCCTGAATCTGAAATGCAATTCCCAGGTTTAGACCATAATTAGCAAGTGCTTCAATTTCTTTTTTACTTCCCCCGCCAAGAATTGCCCCTATTTTGCAACACATTTCTGCCATTGCAGCCGTTTTCTTTTTAATCATCAAAATATATTCATTTATTGAAACATTATTCTTAGATTCATAATCAGTATCCATGCTTTGTCCTTCACACACTTCCATTAATCCCTTTGTAAATGCATTCATAACAGACTTGGCATTGCCATTACAATCTTTTAATAAAAATTCATAAGCAACAGCTAACAGGATATCGCCCGTAAGTATGGCTGTATTCATATCATACTTTCTATGAAGTGTCATTCTGCCGCGACGTTTTTCCGCGTTATCAATAATATCATCGTGCACCAAAGTAAAATTGTGCAGCATTTCAACCGCCAATGCAGCGTTATATACCTGTTTAAAATTACCGCCAACTGCTTTGGATGAAAGTAAAACCAGAATTGGTCTTAACCTTTTACCCTTACTGTTCAGGATATACGCACCGGGACTATAAAGTGTTGATGGTTTTTTTTCATTAAAAGCCTTCTTTAGTAATAAATCAATTTTTTGCTTCTCTTTTTCATATAGCAGGATAAACTTTTTTTCTCCATTCCCCATTAATAGAGCAATTCCTTTCTGATAATTTTATTTTTTCTGAATTCCTTTAATGATGATGATCCGGTCAAGAACATTATTTTCCTGACAGTATCAAACCAGTTTATGATTAATTTTTTTGCTCCGTCTCTGCTGTTCTTATCGAGTTCCTGCAGAATTATTCTAGCAGATGCAACGATATCAGCTCCAAGGGATAATGCTTTTGCAGTATCGATAGAAGAACTAATTCCACCTGAGCCGATCAGAGAAAATTTATACTTCCGTTTTAATTCTGCTACTTCTTTTATACAATATGATGTTGGTAAACCCCAATCCCAAAAATAAAGTTCATTTTTATTTTTACTTCTTAGCAATTCAACTGCAGCCCAGCTTGTACCGCCTGCCCCGGCAACATCAATACCTACAACACCTGTATCAAGTAATTTTTTTGCTGACTCTGCCGAGATTCCTGACCCAACTTCCTTTACAATTATGGGAACGGTTAATTCCTTTACTAATTTTTTAATTCGGTTCAATAATCCAGTAAAATGTGGGGTGCCTTCCAGCTGTAATAATTCCTGAACCGGATTTAAATGAACGACTAATGCATCTGCTTTAATGATTTCAACAATCATATTGAAAGGATTCATGTCCTTATATTTTATAACTTCGGCTGCACCAATATTTGCCAGCACAGGAACTGACGGAGCATTCTCCCGGATAATTGAATAGGTATGCCTCAAATTTTCTGATTCAATTGCTTGCCTTTGGCTACCAACTCCGATTGGAATATTCAATTCCTGTGCAACTGAAGCTAATTGAGCATTAATATTTTCTGCTTCTTTAGTTCCACCTGTCATACAAGATATCAGGAAAGGGTAGCTGATTTTTTTCTTCAAAAACTTTGTGCTGAGATTGATTTTCTTGATATCAACTTCTGTAACTGCACTATGAATAAAATCATAATTTTCAAAACCATTTGATTTATTCCGGAATGCAACTTTATCAGTTAAACATAATTCAATATGTTTCTTTTTACGCAGTGCAGTCTTATCAGAATTATTTTTA
>DATDOL010000120.1:0-2524 GCA_035293265.1 Ignavibacteriaceae bacterium
AGACTTAACCATGGAACATCACCAAATGGATTGATGCCTAAGATTCCGTGACCAACATCCGGAAGATAGTCCAAACTTGTAAGACCGATTACCGGATGAAAGTGACCTCCGAATCCTGCTAATGCCATATTGCCCTCATCATTGAGCACACTCAAACTTATGTCGAACGACACAACTCTGTCGTTCACAGTTATCGGTCCGAATGCTTCAGGCTGTCCCGAAGGTGGCGTATTTGCTCCGACAAATATATAATATGTAAGCGGCTGTGGCGGCTGACTGAATAGCCCGGGTATATCAAGCAACACATCCCATTCAGCACCTACATTTTGCTCAGGTAAATTAAATCCAAAACCGCCCGGAAAGGCACCGGTTTCAGGATTAAAATCTGTATCGAGTGATAACAATGCAAAAGCGCTGTCGGGTTCAACAGGTTTTAAAAACTCTATCTGCAGACTGATCGAGGATGAGTTTATGGTTCCGTAAACTCCGATTATATCACCTCCAGTACCAAAAACCAGATCACCTTCAGGATCGACAATGATAGTATCTCCAAGTCCATGGTTTGACTTTTGAGAATTAGGATGCAAATTATTTTCCACAGTATTTGAATTAATTTTTATTTCCTGAAATTCACTCCGAATATTTTTCAGTGATACTCTTTCAGTTCTTGCAGAATATCCTAACGGACCAACAACATCATCCAGCACAAAATTTAGAATGCCGGAAGGTCCCGAGTTAGTTATTGTAAACTGTTCAACCAATGTTGAATCAACCGGAAGATTCACAGTAATTGAGTCTCTTGATAAACTTAACTGAGCAAGATTCGGTGTGATGGAAAAATTCATAACAATATTTTGCCCGGCTGGAATTACAACATTAAATGTATCACTGTAAAAGCCGGCTTTGGAAATCACAATCGTGTGACTGCCTTCGTTAGTTCGCACAAAAAATGAACCATCAGGTTCTGTTAATTCACTGCGTGATGCTTCAACGAAATGTAATTCTACATCCGGTTCCGGATCTCCTGATATTGCATTTGTCATCAATCCTTCAATACCTCCGGCGCTAACGCTGTCAAACTTTAAAATGTACAAGCCTGTTTGAATATCAGAAACGACAACGTTTCGGGATGGAAAGAAGGGGTAATTTCCCCAATTTCCATTGAAACCCTGACCGGGTTGAGGGTAAGTATCATAGTAACCAACTTCAACCGGATCAGCGGGATTGGAAATGTCAAGCACCTTTAATCCTTCGACATAATGTGAAAGAAAAATATATCCATCCCTTACCCTAGGCTCATGACCGATTTGTTCAGGATCAGCTGTGTATTCACTTACAAATACGATATCGTCATTATTAGTCGTATCTGCATCCCACAAAACACTTATATCCCATATTTTCATTGTCTCTCCTGCTGATTCATCGCTGCTGACGAGATAATTTAGATCCGGAGTAGGCCAGGAGTTGTGTGCTAGTGCACCATTATAGAGTATGGTCGTGATGAGCTGCGGATTAGTTTTGTCAGCAACATTTACGACGTCTATTCTTCCGGGAAAATCAAAAATATTATGTGCAAACATTATACTATCCTGAACAAAGACATCATGAACATACCTTGGAGGAAAAGTGCTGAGAGGTACTGGATTTTCGGGATCTGAAATATCAAATATTCTAATACCACCTGAATTAGCTCCACCCAAAGTAGCTGTACCACCCTGGATGTAAAGATATCCCTGCCAGTCAACTGATACAGTATGTGCCCTTGCATTGTTATCATTTACACCGGGCCATAAATATCTTCCCACGTACTGTATTGAATCGGGAAGCCCTCTGAGAGCTATTATCTGAATGCCAGTCAGAGCCGCCGGCGAAGTATGTTCTGAAACAACATAAGCGTAGTCATTATATGTTTTTATTTCTCTCCAGATTGTTCCCGTACCTGTTGGACCGGGAACCATATCAACTTCAAACGGATTACTGGGGTCACTTATATTTATAATCGATGTACCTGCATTGTGACCAATAAGCACATACTCGTTACCTAATTCATCAACGTAACCCCAGAGATTTGAATAGACATTGTGCTCATCCATATGGCTTAGCAGCGTAACATTGTTGTTTACCCCGGGAACATATTGAGAGAATAGTTGAGAAGTCGAGAGAAAGGTGATGATTAATAATAACTGAATACGATTGTATAAAAGTTTCATTTGAATACCTCATCTAATGTTGTATTATAAAATAGTGGCGATTATTTTATAAAACAAAAACTTAAAAAAGAACGAAAATAAAAATGGCGGTGTTATATCTTTTCCAACGGACGAAGGAAATTATGGATGGAAAATATATTCGTCAAAAATTAACGTAGCAGAACCATCTTTTTAGTTTCAACAAATGAGCCTGCTTGAAGTTTGTAAAAATAAATTCCGGTTGATAATCCATCTGCATTGAATTCAACTTCATAATTCCCCGCTGATTTTCCTTCATTGACTAAAGTTGCGACTTCTTTTCCCAGAATATCATA
>DATDOL010000121.1:0-18098 GCA_035293265.1 Ignavibacteriaceae bacterium
GTAGTATATTCTTTTTCGGGAAGAGTAAATCGAATTCTTGTACTTGGATTGAAAGGATTAGGATAATTTTGCTCTAATCTGAAATCAAACTTTGGAGTAAATTGAAGAGCAACTTCTTCCGAATATTCAAAAGTGCCATCATAATCTATCTGCTTAAGTCTGTACCAGTAATCACCACTTCTATCTGGTTTTTCTTTATATAGGTATATTTGCTTTTCAGTAGTAGTTCCAGAGCCAGGCACAAATTCAACTTTTGACCAAGCTTGATTTTCATATCTTCTCTCAATATCAAATCCACTATTATTTAGTTCTGTTGCTGTACTCCAAATAAGCTCAACTTCATTTTGTTTTGTAGTTACAGTGAATGAGAGAAGTTCAACAGGAATTCCGCCATTATTAGTAAAAAGGATAAGTTGATTGTCGCCAGAAATCCATCCAGTTAGAGGATTTACAAAAGAAACCGAATACAAATCAATCAATGTACCACTAGAACTTAAATTCCAGGTGTTCCCTTGATTGGTGGTATGCAAAATAACTCCTCCTAATCCAACTGCCCAGCCCTCAACTGAATTTACAAATTCTACATCCCGAAGCCTCGAGGTAGTATTGCTTTGGACAACGAACCAAGTATTGCCACCATTTGTAGATTTGATTATTCTGCCATTGTCACCAACAGCTATTCCAATATCTTGATCGATAAACTCAATGCCTAATAACCATTCATTAGCCGGTATGTTTATCCACTGCCAAGAATTGCCACCATTTGTAGTTTTCAAAATTTTGTTTGACAAGTTCCCAACTACCCATCCCAAATTTTGATCTGCAAAATACACGTCATAAATCCACTCAGACGTTGTCAATTGATATTGAAACGTCCAGGAATTACCTCCATTTGATGTATGAAATATTATCCCATTTGTTCCTACTGCCCAACCAATTAGATCATTTATAAAATAAACAGAAAGCAACACAAATCCATCAATATAATATTGTCCTGACCAAATTGATCCGCCATTTGTAGTTTTAAGAATATACCCGTGTCTCGCAGGAGTCCACCCTCCTAACACAGCCCAACCATTTTGAGAATCTATAAATTGCATGTCATGGTAGAAGTCATCGCTGCCGAGCGAAAAGATTGACCAATTTTCACCGCCATCAGATGTTTTCATAAATGTTTGATTTCTTCCCGCTGCAAAACCATTATTTTCATCAACAAAAAATATAGAATGCAGTATGTGGGGACCACCTGAATGTTGTTGATACCATTGAGAATAGAGGGCCGAGGATGAAAAAGATATAATGGCCGCTATGTATAAAATAGATGTTCTCATTTTGACCTTTTCAAAATAATAAATGATTCGCGGACTATCTTATTTCTAATACTAATTTAATAATTAAGATTATCAAAGTAAATGAACTTCATAATTCAGTTAAACCACAAAGAGGTGATGAAGAGCTGAAAAAAGTAGTAATCAGAATTCCCGATCTTTTATTTTAATTTCTGCTCGGAATTGCATCACAACAAACTGACATCGATCAACCAATTCTCCTGCAGTTATTAAATAAATTAAATCACTGATTGGATGACTGATGATTTTTTCTTCTTCCGGTATTCGATAAAAACAGCTGCAATCAATCCTAGCAGAACAAGTGAGCTAATTGATAGCGCAACGTACTTTGAAATTTCAAATGACTCCGGTGCATAAATAATTTCCACTTTATGATTACCTGCGGAAACAACTATTCCACGAAAACCATGATTTGCACGGTATATTTTTGTTTCATTTCCATCAATAAAAACTTTCCAGCCTGTACGCACCTGAAATAATTTGTAGTCTGTTTCCCCTGTCATATAAGTATCACCGATAAAGAGAAAATTATTTCCCGAAGCATTTACATCGAAAATTACTTGCTCATCCTTGAAAACTGAAATATTCACCGAAGTAGTGCTGTCTGGTGATTCAATATCTTCAATATCTTCCTCAACAAAAGCTACTTCCAATGGATCAAACTGATTGTTTTTAACTAAGTTTAAAATCTGCAATGCGGGTTGAACCTCAACACGATTTACAAAATATGCACGAGGAAGAGCATTTTGATTTACATATAAAAATGTTTTTTCATTAGAGTATATTAATTGCAAACCGGGATAATTAACATTCTTATCGAAGACGATATACTTAACATTCAGCATCCTCCAGAAAGTTGGATTCGCAGGAGATCCAAGCACATCATAATAATCCTGGATTGACCTGGGTTTTATTCCTGAATAACCGTAGATGTCGTAATGTAAAAAGTAAGCAAGAAAATTCGAGTTCTGATATAATGAACCAATGGACCCATCCTGTTTAAGATTTAAAACCCTGTATATCGATTTATCATTTAACTGGTCAATTGCTCTGAGGTAATCTGGTTTTTCAAACAGCGCTTCGATTCTTTCATTTTCAACATAAGTCTCCCCTCTCAGGTTAATTCTGAAGAGGTCAATAACAATCATGAAAATAATTGTTACGACAAGCAGATCGGCACTTAATTTTGATTTCAGGTAAGCATATGCTAATCCGAATGTCAATCCCGAGAACAGAAATGCAAGCCGTGCGTCATTAATAAACATTTCGGACATGTATTCATACAACGGCTGCAGCTGAGTTCCTCTTTGTCCTGAATCAACTATTCTTTGAATGAACCAATCCTTGATTGGTGAAGCAATTAATAAAACGATAGCGAACAGAAGCCCAAAAACTATTGCTGTGTTCCTGAGAATTTTTTCTACTTTCAAATTAGGTTCTTTCTCGCCTCGCGAAGCAGGTTTAAGTGAAATTATTTTTATTAATCCTAATCCGGCAAGAATGGGAACACATAACTGCACAAGAACCAAAATCATCGAAGGCACTCTGAACTTATCAAAGAATGGGAAGTAATAGAACATTAAATCGTAAATCACAGAAAATGTTCTACCGAAAGAAATCAGCAATGCAATAACTGTGAGTATTGTTAGAAACCTCACCAGCGGATCTTTCCAGTTCACAACCATAGAAAAGAGTGCAAGAAAGAAAACCACAACCCCCATATACATTGCTACATCAACAAACGGCATTTGTCCGAAGTAAGTGTTTGCTTCAACAGGTTGATTTTGTGAAAGCGGACCCTGATATGTTGACTTGCCAAACCCGTAATAAGACGGAATTATAAAAGTTAAAACTTCTCCTGGAGAGAATGACCAGTTGGTTGCATACTCGTAAAAATCTGATTCGATCTGTTCGGTTTTACCGGTTGCTTTTTCAATTATACTTTCTGTGCCTCTCGTTGAGAAAGGTGTGTATTCATAAATCTGGGTAAAATTATCTAACTGAATTAATAGCGCAATTGCTACTGCGATAATGAAAACTATTGCAGATTTTAAAATCTGTTTAGTTAAGAATTTATCTTTTAGTCTTATTGATCTTAAAAAGAAATAAATGATATAAATAAATACAGCAAAAAATATGTAGAAGATAATCTGAACGTGCCAGCCCAAAAACATGATATTCAGAAAAATGATTAACAGGATAAAATCAATCAGCTTAATTCTTTTCTGGAAATTTAAAAGCATTAATAACAATACGGGAAAGACCCAAAGTGAAGTTAGCTTTGTTACATGCCCTATGTAAAGAAAAACCATTATCCCTGTACTGAATGAAACAGCGAGCGAAGCCATCAGGCTGACAAGTTTATGCTCTGTTCTTGTTCTAAAAAAGATAAACATCGTGTAAGCTAATGCAATCAGGTAGAAAGTCCATTTAGCATAATCAACCGCAAACGGGGTGCTGAAAACCGAACGCAATGTGTTAACTCCAACCCAGATCATGTTAAACCACTTATACCCTGCGGCAATTGCATATGCTGGCATTCCACCAAAAATATAGGGATTCCATAAAGTGTATCCTTCCCTGTCTGTTTCGAGATAAGTCGTCGCGGACTTTGAGGTAATGATATCGCCGGATTGAAATGTCTTTCCTCCAAAATATAATGGAGAGAAAAAGATTAGAAACAACAGCAGTATTAATACCAGGTAAACCGGAGTTTGAAATTTTTGAGGAATCGCTTTATCAATATTGAATCCCGTCAGAAAGGTTTGTTTTTCTTTCTTATTTACTTTTGAAGATTTTTTTTTCTGTGAAGACATTTTTTCTCCGGTCACTTTAATAACTGGTTTGCCAGCTATGATTTTTTTGCAATAAAATTTATTCCGGTTCCGACTTTATTTTCAGAATTATAATCGATGTACATCATAAAAAATGTAAACGGTAACGTTAATAAATAATAAAACGGAAGAATAACAAAAAATATTTTTGAAGCGTTCAGCATCATCATCGGGAATTTAATTCCCAGGCGCCAGGCTTTATCTCCCCAGTATCCATAAGTGTATTTTGATTTAAAAGTTAAAAACCCTAAGGGGTGTAATTTTTCTTCTAATTCTTCTTTTGAATATCCTTCACGTGCATGTTCACCGATGAAGCTTGCTTCACCTGCTTCCTTCACATCACTACCGCCAAATATTGAAGGAGAATTAATGATGAGAAAACCATCCTTCTTCAAAGCGTTGTAGAAATTTTGAAATACTTTTAAATCTGAATCTATATGTTCCATCACATCCACACATACTATCAGATCAAAACGGTTTTGATGTTCAATTTTTGTTAAATCTTCAACACCGAAATTCACGTTTGTAATTTTTCGATTGCTGAAAAAATCTTTGCAATCATTTATCCAATCCTCTTTAACATCCACAGAATAGAGCTCGCATGGATTTAACTTTATTGACATGAAGTACGAATACTGACCAAATCCTGTTCCTGCATCGTAAATATTTATTTCATTGTCCTTGAATAATTTTCTCAAATATTTCAAATCTCTTCTAACGTACCACGACCTGAGGAACATAATGTCAAGTAATTTATAAAACAGAATACGGAGTACCGGATGTTTTTTAATTACACCGGCAAAAATGTTCTTTATAGGATCATAATACATTTGAAAAATGGAAAATGGATGATGGTTGATGTTTGATGGTTGACTGTTGATAAAAATTTAATTGGTGAACCCGTGATGTAAATGAATGATGAAACTTAGTCATTACTATTTAAAATTGAATATCTCTGAATGTTATGATTAATATTTTGGTTGGATTTTCTGGTTACAGATCTGCTTTTTCCCATTTTCCGTCTTACATCATCCGTCTTCCATCTTAAATCTTTTCTTTAATTATATATTCCCTTTCATCTCTCACATTGTGCACTATCATTTCACCGAGCAAACCAACCGCAAACAATTGAACACCGACTATAATAAGCAGCATACCAAGAAACAGCATTGGTCGATTGCTTAATGGCTGACCTTGTATCCAAAGAATTGTCAGATAACCAAGCAGGATTATTCCGGCAAAAAAAGCAAGTGCACCGAAGAATCCAAAAAAATGCAATGGTCTTTTTATATAGCGAGTCGCGAATGTGACGGTAATCAGGTCAATAAATCCCTTAAAGAAGCGCGAAAGTCCGTACTTCGTTTTTCCATACCTTCGGGGATGATGCTGTACAGGAATTTCAGTTATTTTAAATCCTTCCCATTTAGCAAGTACAGGAATGTATCTGTGCAATTCTCCATAGACTTTTAATGTTTCAATAACTTCTTTCCTGTAAGCTTTAAGTCCGCAGTTAAAATCATGTATTTTTATTCCGCTTATCAATCGTGTAACAAAATTGAAAAACCTCGACGAAAGTTTTTTAATAAACGGGTCCTGTCTTTTTTTCTTCCAGCCTGAACAAAGATCAAATCCTTCATCCAGCTTTTTTAAAAGATTCGGAATTTCATTCGGGTCATCCTGCAAGTCTGCGTCCATGGTTACAATTGCATCACCTTTTACATTTTTAAAACCGATTTGAAGCGCAGCAGATTTTCCGTAGTTTTTTCTAAAGCTGATGTATTTGAACCGATGATCTGTTTTATTAATCTCTTTTAAAAATTTTAATGATCCATCAGAACTGCCATCATCCACGAGTAAAATTTCAAATTCAGAATCAATTTTTTGAATAGCTTTCTTTATTTCATTACATAAAGGCTGAATTGACTCTTCTTCATTATATAAAGGTACGATAATGGAAATTTTTTTAAAGGAAGTTCCGGTTTTATCGGAATACTCTTTCCGATAATATTTATTATAGTATCGTCGCCGTTTGTTAAATGGCCTCCTGTTATCGGTTCCCCGGTTTTGATTTGGCTGTTGAGTTGCAGCTTTCTGAGGTGGCTGATTCTGTGATTTTGGTGTATTTTCAGATTGATTTTGTGATAACAACGCTATTCTACATTTATAAAGTTTAATTCAAAGTTAATTTAATCTAAACTTAAAAACAATTTAGCCCTAATTTTAAGCGTTTCTTCTTTTTTCCGGTC
Source organism: Ignavibacteriaceae bacterium (assembly GCA_035293265.1). Lineage (GTDB taxonomy): Bacteria > Bacteroidota > Ignavibacteria > Ignavibacteriales > Ignavibacteriaceae > DATDOL01. The sequence goes on from DATDOL010000121.1 coordinate 6,430, forward strand.
CAATTGAAACTGAAATAATATCAGTTAATTTAATCTTGACAAATTAGTATAGATAAGTTAAGTTTGAGTATCAAAAAACAATAAAAATTAAGGATTTATCTCCAAGGTTGGAGGAATTGAAGGAAAAGTAAATGAGCAGTACCGAAGTTAAAACAATTGAAGAACTTGCTAATAAAGAATATAAGTATGGGTTTGTCACTGACCTGGAAGCTGACAGCCTTCCAATCGGACTTAATGAGAACATAATCAGCCAGCTTTCCGCTTTAAAAAATGAACCTGAATTTATGCTTGAATGGAGATTGAAAGCATACCGTCATTGGTTAACTATGAAGGAACCAACTTGGCCGAATATAAAGTATCCACCGATAGATTACCAGGCGATTTCATACTACTCTGCTCCGAAGAAAAAGCCGAAGTTAAATAGTCTTGATGAAGTTGACCCGGAACTATTAAAGACTTACGAAAAGCTGGGCATTTCATTAACGGAACAAAAAATGTTAACCGGAGTTGCGGTCGATGCAGTATTTGATAGCGTATCAGTTGCAACAACATTTAAAGATAAGCTTGGAGAATTAGGAATTATATTCTGTTCGTTTTCGGAAGCTGTTAAAGAACATCCGGAACTTGTTAAAAAATATTTGGGAAGTGTTGTTCCTTATACTGATAATTTTTTCGCAACACTTAACTCAGCCGTTTTCAGTGATGGATCTTTCGTTTACATCCCCAGAGGTGTTCGGTGTCCGATGGAACTTTCAACTTACTTCAGAATTAACGCAGCAAACACCGGGCAATTTGAAAGAACATTAATTGTTGCCGATGAAGGATCCTATGTAAGTTATCTTGAAGGATGCACAGCACCTGTACGAGATGAGAACCAGCTTCACGCTGCTGTTGTCGAGTTAATTGCTCTTGATAATGCACAAATAAAATATTCAACTGTACAAAATTGGTATCCCGGCGATAAAGATGGTAAAGGTGGTATTTACAATTTTGTAACAAAACGTGGTGCATGCCGTGGTGTAAATTCTAAAATTTCCTGGACCCAGGTAGAAACCGGTTCTGCAATTACCTGGAAGTATCCAAGTTGCATTCTTCAGGGTGATAATTCTGTTGGTGAATTTTATTCTGTTGCACTTACAAACAATCACCAGCAGGCTGACACAGGAACAAAGATGATTCACCTTGGAAAGAACACCAGGAGTACAATTATTTCAAAAGGAATTTCAGCAGGACAAAGCCAAAACAGTTACCGCGGTTTAGTGAAAATAGTTAAGAAAGCAGAAAATGCACGTAACTTCTCGCAGTGTGATTCGCTCCTGCTTGGAGACAAGTGTGGCGCACATACTTTTCCATATTTAGAAATAAATAATTCTTCTGCACAGATGGAACACGAAGCAACAACATCTAAAATTGGTGAGGACCAGATTTTCTATTTAAATCAAAGAGGAATATCCACCGAAGAAGCTATTGGTTTAATTGTAAACGGTTATTGCAAAGAAGTTTTTGCTGAGCTTCCAATGGAATTTGCAGTAGAAGCTCAAAAATTATTAAGCATTAGTCTTGAAGGAAGTGTTGGTTAAAAATTCAACAGTCAAAAATCAAATTTCAAAAGGAATGATTAAATAATGTTAGAAATAAAAAATTTGCATGCCGGTATAGAAGGAAATGAAATTCTTAAAGGAATTAACCTGAAAGTTAATGCCGGGGAAGTGCATGCAATTATGGGTCCGAATGGATCGGGGAAAAGCACTCTTGCACAGGTACTAGCAGGGAGAGAAGAATTTGTTGTTACCAAAGGAGAAATAAAATACAACGGAAAAAATATTCTTAACATGGCTCCGGAAGATAGAGCAAGAGAAGGAATGTTTCTTGCGTTTCAATACCCTGTTGAGATTCCCGGAGTTTCAAATACTAATCTTTTAAAAACAGCATTGAATGAGATAAGAAAATACCACGGCGAGGAAGAGCTTGATACGATAGAGTTTCTCGCATTGGTAAAAGAAAAAATGAAATTAGTTGAACTCGATCAAAAATTCTTAAGCAGATCTGTTAATGAAGGATTTTCAGGCGGTGAGAAAAAAAGAAACGAAATTTTTCAGATGGCTGTGCTGCAGCCAAAGCTTGCCATACTAGATGAAACTGATTCTGGACTTGATATCGATGCATTAAAGATTGTAGCAAACGGAGTCAACAAGCTTCGCTCAAAAGACAAAGCTATTATTGTTGTTACTCATTATCAGAGATTGCTTAATTACATCATTCCGGATTTTGTTCATGTTTTGTACAACGGCAAAATTGTGAAATCAGGTGGTAAGGAATTGGCATTTGAACTTGAAGAAAAAGGATACGATTGGGTTAAAAACGAAAAAATAGAGGAAATGGTTAATCTCTGATGAATAAATCTGTAAACATAAAAGATTGGTACATCTCAAACTTTGGTGAATTTGAGAAAAGATTAAACGGCGGAAGAGAAAATTTCATTCATCAAAAAAGGAAAGAAGCGATTTCAAGCTTCAGCAAATTAGATTTTCCTACCGTAAAAAATGAAGAGTGGAAGTACACAAGCATTGCTCCGTTGTTAAAGCATAATTTCGTGCCAACTTTTGAAAGAAAGAGTATTTCAAAAGAATTCATTGAGTCAAAATTATTTAGCAAGATGGAACACAGCTTAATAGTTTTTATTAACGGAAAATTTTCTCCCGAAAACTCTGATCTGCTTAATCTGCCGGAAGGTGTTTTTGTTGGCAGTATCGCAAATGAGATAAAAAATAACGGCAAAGTTGTGCAAAAGTATTTTGGTAAATATGCTGATCATCAAAATCATATTTTCACTGCTTTAAGTACAGCTTATACAGAAGATGGTGCCTTCATTTATGTCCAGGCAGGAAAGTTTGTTGAAGAACCGATTCACTTAATTTTCATAACAACTTCGGCAGAAGAAAAAATCCTGACTCAACCAAGAAATCTTTTTGTAGCAGAAAAGAATTCCCAGGTAACTATTATTGAACATTATGTAAGCAATGAAGAAAGCATTTATTTCACGAACACAGTCACTGAGATAGTTGCAGAAGAGAATGCAGTTGTTGATCACATTAAGCTTCAGGAAGAAAGCAGGAAAGCTTTTCACATCGCAAGGATGGAAGTTGACCAGGAAAGAAACAGCAATTTCAGATCGCATTCAATTTCTATTGGTGGTGATTTAACAAGAAATGAATTTAATGCAAGATTTAATGATGAAGGCGGAGAATGCACATTGAATGGTTTGTTTATGCTTGAAGGTTCTCAGCTTTTTGATGCTCATACTTTGATTGACCATGCAAAACCTCATTGCAATAGTCATGAGCTTTACAAAGGAATTCTTGATCAAAAATCTAGAGGAGTTTTTAACGGCAAAGTTATAGTTAGGAAAGATGCACAGAAGACAAATGCTTTCCAGGAAAACAATAACATCCTTCTTTCAGATGAATCTCTCGTTAATACTAAACCACAATTAGAAATTTTTGCTGACGATGTAAAGTGTTCTCACGGTGCAACAATAGGACAGATGAATGAAGAAGCAAAATTTTATCTCAAGTCACGTGGAATTGGTGAAGAGGCAAGCAAGGCAATATTGCTTCATGCATTTGCAAGCGATGTTATAACTTCGATTAAAATTGAATCGGTCAGGAATTATGTTGAGAAAATCATTACAGAAAAATTCAGGCAATAAAGAACGCAATGAATAATTTAGTTGAAACGGTTGCTTCGGTTTCCAAAAAACAATACGATGTAAACAAGATCCGTGAAGGTTTTCCAATCCTTAGGAAGAAAGTCCACGATAAAACTCTTGTTTATCTTGATAATGCTGCAACAACTCAGAAGCCTGAATATGTAATTAATAAAATTAACGAATATTACACAACGATGAATGCAAATATTCATCGTGGAGTTCATGCGCTCAGCCAGGAAGCAACAGAAGCATTTGAGGGAGCCAGAATTCAAATTAAACAATTCATAAATGCTCTGGGAAAAAACCAAATAATCTTTACAAGAGGAACAACCGAAGCAATAAACCTTGTTGCAAGTTCTTATGGCAGAGCAAATGTAAAAGAAGGCGACGAAATAATTATTTCTCATATGGAACATCACTCGAACATTGTTCCCTGGCAGCTTCTCTGCCTGGAAAAAAATGCAAAGCTGAGAATTATTCCAATTAACGATGATGGTGAGTTGATATACGAAGAATTTGAAAAGCTGGTGAATAAAAAAACAAAATTAATTTCGATAGTTTATGTTTCGAATTCACTCGGTACAATTAATCCTGTCAGAGAAATAATTAATTATGCACATCAGTTTAATATTCCTGTGCTTGTTGATGCAGCTCAGGCGGTAAATCATCTTAAAGTAGATGTTCAGGAACTCGATTGTGATTTTCTTGCTTTCTCAGGACATAAAATTTACGGACCCACAGGTATCGGTGCACTTTATGGAAAAGTTGAACTGCTTGAATCAATGCCTCCCTATATGGGCGGAGGTGATATGATCTCGAAAGTTACTTTCGAAGAAACTACTTATAATGAACTTCCGCATAAGTTTGAAGCGGGAACTCCTGATATTGCTGGAGCAATCGGACTCGGTGCAGCAATAGAATACGTTTCAAAAATCGGTATTGAAAACATCAACGAACACGAATCTGAATTGCTTGAATATGCAACAAAGCAGGTCGCATCAGTTCCGTGTTTGAGAATAATCGGGAACGCAAAAGAAAAAGCAAGCGTATTATCATTCATACTTGAAAATATTCATCCGCATGATATCGGAACATTTTTAGATTTTGAAGGAGTTGCAATTAGAACAGGTCATCATTGTACACAACCTCTGATGCAAAGATTAAAAATTCCGGCAACATCAAGGGCATCATTTGCAATGTATAATACCAAAGAAGAAGTTGATGTTCTTGTCAGCGGACTAAAAAAAATTATTGAGGCGTTCGGATAATGGAACCCGAATTAAAAGAGCTTTACCAACAGGTAATTTTAGATCATAATAAAAGCCCGAGAAATTTCAGGAAAATCGATAATGCAACACAGCATGCTGAAGGTTATAATCCTTTATGCGGTGATCGGCTTGATGTTTACCTGATAATTAAAAATGGAATTGTTGAAGATATTTCTTTCAAGGGTGAAGGGTGTGCGATTTCAAAAGCTTCAGCTTCACTTATGACTTCAACTTTAAAAGGAAAAACAAAAGAGGAAACTGAAATACTCTTTGAGAAGTTTCACAACCTCGTTACTGGCAAGCTTGGTGAAAATCCGGATATTGATGAGCTTGGAAAGCTTGCCGTGTTTTCCGGTGTTCAGGAATTTCCTGTAAGAGTTAAATGTGCTTCTCTTGCATGGCATACAATGATGAATGCTTTGAATGGTAAAGAAGAAAATGTTACAACTGAATAAATTGTAAAAGAAAATTACAATGGAACAATGAAACAATTTAACAGTTAGAGTGAGTTACTAAGAGATGAGTAAATTAAATAAACAAGAACTAGAAGAAAAAATAATTCAGGCATTAAAAACGTGTTTCGATCCTGAAATACCCGTTGATATTTTTGAACTCGGATTGATTTATGAAATCGCAATTGACGACGAAGCTAATGTCAAAATAAAAATGACTTTAACTTCGCCAGCTTGTCCTGTTGCAGGTTCACTTCCGCCGGAGGTTGAAGCAAAAGTTAAATCCGTTCCCGGAGTTAAAAATGCAAAAGTGGAAATAGTTTGGAGCCCGCCATGGGATAAAGAGATGATGTCAGAAGTTGCAAAAGTTGAATTGGGATTTATGTGAATAGAAAGTCAAAATTCAAAATGATTTTTTGAATTTAAAAACCGATTATTAAATTATTATAAAATAAAAGGAAAAAACAATGTTTAATATTTCATCAAGACCACCAATGTACGATCAGAATGCAGTTCAGCCGATGCGTGATGAACTAATTGCAGTAGGTTTCAAAGAATTGCTAACACCTGAAGACGCAGATAAAGCAATCATTGTGAATGATGATAAAACTGTTTTTGTGATGATAAATTCTGTCTGCGGATGCGCGGCTGGAAGTGCAAGACCCGGAATATCGCTTGCCCTTCAGAATAATATTATTCCGGATAAACTTTATACAGGCTTTGCAGGTCAGGAAAGGGATGCAGTGGACAAGATAAGGCAGCTAGTCGGAAACATTCCGCCATCTTCTCCAAGTGCTGCATTGTTCAAGAACGGAAAACTGATTCACTTTATGCACAGATATGAAATTGAAGGTCAAATGCCTCAGCAGATTTCTGATTACTGGAGAGAAATTTTTAATGAGCATTGCATTAAACAAGGACCATCAATTCCAACGGAACATTTTGCAAAAGTTATGTATGCAAAATCCTGTGGCTCAAAAATTCCATTATATAATGGTTGAAAGAAAATGAAATTCAGTTCACAAGAAGAATACGGATTAAGACTTTTATTGAGAATTGCCAAAAGCGACTCTCCAAATGGTCTCACAATACCTGAACTTAGCTGGGTTGAAGGATTGTCAACGGCTAACGTTGCAAAGATTTTGAGAATATTAAGACTTGCTGGATTTATTGAAAGTGCTCGCGGACAAACCGGCGGATACAAGCTGAACAAACCTGCAAATAAAATTTATGTAGGTGAAGTGTTAACGACATTGGGAGGCAAACTTTATGAATCTGGTTTTTGCGATCTTCATGCCGGAATTGAAAGCATCTGTACTAATACAATTGACTGCAGTATCCGCTCACTTTGGAAAACAATTCAGAATATGATTGATGGTGTTCTGAACAAATTCACTTTGCAGGATCTTCTTGGAAAAGAAGGTGATGTCGAAGCACTCGCTAGTTCCTTTGCTGAAGAGCTGGAAGCAAAATTTAATAAAAATTAATTGGCTTTAATCTCCTTCCCATGTTGTGCTGGGAACATTATACCCCTCAGTCTTCAAACTTTCATAAGATCTGTAAATTGTAATTTCAACTACATTTGAGTTATTAAATCCGGTAGAGACCACTTTTACCCCATTAATTTCCTTGGACAATTTTATATTAGAATATAAATTATCCAGATCAATAAGATCATGATCAAGCTTTGCTTTCTTGCCCGGGATATTCGACAATGCCCAGTAAATTCCTTTCTTTGCATTCTGATAAGCTACATCTATATCCTGTTCCGTTTTATTTTGAGCTAAAATAAATGCTGATGAAAAAATAAATGAAAAGGCCAATAAATAAATCAATTTCATAAAGTCCTCGTATTTTTTAAATGTATTTTAACGATTCGTCTCTTGACTCGCAAGGTTGATTTTTGGTGATTTAAAGCACTTCCGGAAACTAGTGTTTGACATAATAGTTTCCATATATTATTTTGGAAACCATAAAAACAAAAATAGTTTCCAACGGCTGAAATGAAACAAATTAATAAATCAATCGAAAATAATTCTGAAATGAGCAAAATCCTGAATTACGCCACCGAAAAATTTATGAGTGAAGGATTCTACAAAAGCTCAATGGACTCGCTTGCCTCCGAACTTCAAGTTAGTAAAAAAACAATATACAAATACTTTTCATCCAAAGATGAATTAGTTGAAGCAATTGCTTATGGTTTCATGAGAGACACGGGAGAAAAAATTGAATCGGTAATTAAGCTTGAAGATGATTCACTTTCAAAAGCACTCAGACTTTTCGAAATATTAAGAATGGCAACAACTAAACTTAGTGATAACTGGGTAAAGGATATTCGAATCCACAAATCAAAACTCTGGGAAAAAATTGATGAGTTTAGAACTAGACGGGCTTATGCTGCCTTAGGATCTATAATTAAGCAGGGACAGTCTGAGGGAATGATAATCGATAAGCCTGCTGAATTAATAATTCATTTGTTTGTTTCTTCTCTCAGATCAATTGTAAATCCGGATTTTCTTTATTATCAAAAAATGAATTTCGAAGAAGCTATTAAACATACTTTTGAAATTTTGTTCAACGGAATTTTAACTCCTTCAGGAAAAAAACTATTTAAAAAATCTTTTAAAAAGGTATTAAAATGAAAAAAATATTGTTCATCGTTTCAATAACTCTAATCGTTTTATTAATCGGCTGTAATAGTAAGAATGAAATACGAATAGAAGAGTCAGGAAACATTGAGGCCACAAACATTATTGTTAGCTCACAGGTTTCCGGCAAAGTAATTCAAATCTTAAGAGATGAAGGATCAATGATTAGACAGGGAGATACCGTTATCATCATCGATACTGAAACATATGAGCTTAAGCTGGCTGAAGCTATGGCAACACAAGAATTTGCAGCGGCGCAATACAATTTGTTGAAAAAAGGTGCACGTGATGAAGACATAAATCAGGCTGAAGAAAATTTCAAACAGGCACAAATATCATTTGAACTTGCTGAAAAGGACAAGCAGAGAATGCAAAACCTGTTCGAATCACAATCCATAACTAAAAAACAGTACGATGATGCAGTTGCAAACTACGATATTTCATTTGCGAAATTGAATTCAGCGAATGAAAATCTTCAAAAAGTAAAAAACCTTTCTCGACCTGAAGAACTCAGGCAGGCAGAAGCAAATCTTAATAAAGCTATAGCAAATGTAAATCTTATTAAAAAAAGTTTAGCAGATTGTTTTGTCACATCACCATCATCAGGATTTATAACTAAAACATTCCTTGAAGTGGGTGAAACAGTTGGAATGATGTCTTCCCTCTTTCAGGTTGCAGATTTAAGTTCAGTTGAATTAGTTATTTATATTTCTGAAACAGAGCTCGGGAAAGTAAAACTCAATCAGACAGCTGAAATAACGATCGATACCTATTCCGAAAAAACATTTAATGGAAAGGTAGTTTACATTTCACCACAAGCAGAGTTCACTCCAAAAAATATTCAAACGCAGGAAGAAAGAACTAAACTTGTCTTTGCTGTAAAAATTAAAATCGATAATCCGGATTTTGAGCTGAAAGATGGAATGCCTGCAGATGCGGTTATTATTCCATAATTACAAAATTGCAGGATTACACAATTACAAAATTAGAGGAATGAGAAATGAAAATTCAAAATTTTGAAGATATGAAAGTTTGGCAGGATGCGAGAGAATTAGTAAATCAGATTTATAAAAGTAGTTCGGGCCAAAAATTCAGTAAGGATTTTGGACTTCGGGATCAAATTCAGAGAGCTGCGGTTTCGATTATGTCAAATATCGCTGAAGGATATGAACGAGATTCAAATAAAGAATTGATCAGATTTCTTCAATTTTCAAAAGGTTCGGCAGGTGAGGTTAGAAGCTTATTATACGTGGCAAAAGATCTTGGGTACATAAGTGAAAAGGAATTTTCGAATCATCATTACTCGGCTGTATTAATTATTAAACAAATTTCTAATTTTATTAAATACTTGAAGCAGCGAATTAAATAATAATGTATATGAATCTGCGATCTTTCAATTTTGCAATCTTGTTATTTTGAAATTAACGATGAATGAAATAATAAAAATAGAACAGCTTCACAAAAGCTACGAGGAAATTAAAGCCGTAAATGGAATCAGTCTGAGCGTGCAATCCGGAGAAATGTTCGGGCTAGTTGGTCCTGACGGTGCTGGAAAAACAACTACAATCAGAATTCTTTGCGGACTGATGAACCCTGATTCCGGATACATTGAAATATTAAGCAGTGAATTAAAAAAGAACAGAAAGGAAATTCAAAATCAGATTGGATATCTTTCTCAAAACTTCAGTCTTTATGGCGATCTGTCAATTGATGAGAACATCGAGTTCTTTGCTGATATCCATAATGTTAAAGATTTTAAAGTTAAAAGAGACGGACTCCTTGCATTCACACGATTGACTCTATTCCGGGATCGGCTTGCAGAAAAACTTTCCGGCGGAATGAAACAGAAGCTTGCACTTGCCTGCAGTTTAATTCACAAACCAAAAATTATTTTTCTCGATGAACCGACCACTGGTGTCGATCCTGTTTCACGCCGGGATTTCTGGAAAACACTTTCCGATCTTCAAAAAGACGGAATTACAATCCTGATGACAACTCCTTACCTTGATGAAGCTGAAAGATGCAATCGTATTGCTCTGATGAATAATGGTGAAATCATTGCAGTTGATATGCCACAGAATATTAAAGCTTCAATCCACAAACAGGTAATCGAAATTATTACTGATGATATAAAAAAAACTTATTCGGTTCTCAAAGAAAAGTTTGGTTCAGATGCACAAATTTTTGGTGACAGGATTAATTTGATCACTGATCTTTCTATACCAGGAATTGACCAGTTAAAAAAATTACTTGATGAAAATAAAATTAATTTAATCAGTCATCGGTTCATAACCCCATCACTCGAAAATGTATTTATTCACCTTGTAAAAAAAGCAGGTTAATAAAAATGAAAAAAATAATTTTTGTTTTTCTAATCTTGTCGGTTGTTCAGTTTGCACAAAATCAAAAACTAACACTTGAAGAAAGTCTGCAGATTGGGTTGCAGAACAGCAAACAAATTAAAATATCGGAATCTGTATTAAGAAGTTCTGATGAGAAGGTGACCGAGTATACTTCTCAAATGCTTCCTAAACTAAGTTTGAGTGCAAGTTACACTTATATGAATCTGAATGAACCATCAGAGATAGAGCTTGGACCTGTTCCGACAAAAGTTACTAATCCATTTTATGTTTATGGAATGCAGCTTTCGATTCAGCAGCCAATATTTACAGGGTTTCAGTTGTCATCTTTACGAAGTTCAGCAGAAAATAATTATGCGGCGATGAGTTCAGAGCATCAAAAAAATATTAATAATAAGGCGTTTGAAATTAATACTGCTTACTGGAATCTTTTTAAAACACAAAAACAGGTTGAGTTAATTGAAGAATACACTCACTCGCTCGATGAAGATTTAAGGAAGACAAAAGAATTCGTCGATAACGGTTTGGCAACGATGAATGATTACCTGAAATTGGAGCTCCAGGCTGCAAACACGATGCTTCAACTGATTGACGCAAAAAACAACCGTGAAATCGCTCGCGCAACATTTAATAAATCGATCGGAATGCCGTTAAATGATTCAACCGAAATTGAAACAAGTTTGATTTTACCTCAAGCAGAAAATATTGACTATAACGATTTAGTAACAGACGCAATCAGTAGCAGAGAGGAATTAAAATCATTAGAGTTCAGAATTAGATCTGGCGAAGACAGAATTACGGCTGCGAATGCAGATTGGTGGCCAAAGCTTTATGCTTCAGGTAATTTCTATCTATATAATGTTAATGTAGAAACATTTTCTATGGACAGTGAACGGCTTCAGTTATGGTTTGCAAGTTTATCGCTTAGCTGGGATTTATGGAACTGGGGATACACATCTTCAAGATCAGTACAGGCAGAGGAAGAAGTTCTTCAAAACAGAGAATCACTTGAACTTTTGAAAGAGCAGATTGAAATTGAAGTCTACAATGCTTACCTGGTATTAAATAGTAATGTCGAGAAAATTAAAGTAAGTCAGTTTGCAGTCTTATCTGCACAAGAGAATTACCGTATCACCAAAGACAAATACGATTACCAGCTTGCTACAACGAATGATCTGATTGATGCGGAAGTTGACCTTTTAAATTCTCAGACAAAATTAACAATCTCACAA
>DATDOL010000122.1:0-23831 GCA_035293265.1 Ignavibacteriaceae bacterium
TATCCGACAATTCTTATTTGCATAAAGCAGTTGGTGTGTGCTGGTAAAAATCAGACAATCTTCACATATCTCATAGCAATCATTAAAATACTCTCGACTGTTTACTCTAAATCACAACTTTGGTATTTTTAAGAAAGTAAAACAACTGGAAAAGAATGGAAAAAGTAATAAGTGTAATTAAAAAATCCGATGACCGGAATGATTTTAAATTCTGGCAAAGTAAATCTTATCAAGAAAGAATTAATGCAATTGAAACTCTTCGTTTACAATATATTCAGATGAAAAAAAATGTTCAGCAAGGACTTCAAAGAGTTTATACAGTTGTTAAACAAAAACCGCGTTGAATACCCTGTTGTTGGCAGGTATGCGGTTGGCTTTCATGGATATCCAAGATACACGGGTGATATTGATATCTGGATCAATCCGGTAAAAGAGAACGTCAATAAAATGGCTTTCGTTCTCGAAGAATTTGGCTTTTTGCCTCAACATTTTAATATAGAAGATTTCCGGAAGCAAGAAAACATTATCAGAATTGGATTACCTCCAAACAGAATAGACCTTGTGGTTTCTATTGATGGGGTAAATTTCGCTGAATGTTATCCCAATCGTGTGGTAGAAGAATTGGGTGAAATGAAAATAAATTTCATAAGCTTTAACGACTTAATAAAAAATAAGAAAGCATGTAACCGAACTAAAGACCAGATTGATTTAGAAAATCTTAATTAAGTCTTAGACAAACTTCACATCAATTATATCTTTTATCAACCCGTGATAATATGGGAGACGAGTAATCTGGTTTATACCTTCAATTTCCAGATCATCAAACCTGAAAAAAACTTTTGAAAAGTTTTCGCTGATAAATTTTTTACTGCCTGGCGGGATTTCTTTTTGCAAATGTCCCTCATCAATATCCGGATTTATTTCAGCCAGTATTTGACTGTAATCTTTAAGCAAAGACTCGTCGCCTGAAGCAAACACATAATTGACAAACGGTGTGGAAATTATCTCCACAACCTGTTCTGCAAAGCTTAATCCATTTTCAAAACTACCGGTAAGAAAATTATCATCACCTGCAATTATGTAATTTGATCCCTGCAGCTTGTCAGAAGTCGTAAGACTGATTTCAATATCCGAATTATAAAGTTCTTTAAATAAAATTTTTGTCAGGATGACTTCTATTGTCGACACGTCTCCTGCTAATTTAATTTCACTAACATCTCTCCCGGATGAACTGAAATAAATATATGAATTGCATAATGATCCTTCGAATGAAATTCCGCATAATTTTGAAATGAAGAATTCTTCATTAGTTATAATGTCAGTTACGGGGATTAAGGCAAGAACAGATTTGTCATTCCTGATTTCCGAAGAAAGTGAAGCTGAAGCTTTGAATTTTGTTATACGTTTTACTTCATCGTTGAAGTTGCTGAACAACATCCTGCTGAATATGTTATCAGGAAGATATATTGACGGCATAGTAAAAATAAAAGCCGCTGTTTAAGCGGCTCGCAAATACTCATTTATTTTTAGATTTAATTTTGGCAGCTTTACCGGCAACATTCCGAAGATAATAAAGCTTTGCTCTTCTCACATCGCCTTGCTTGACAATTTCGATTTTAGCAATCTTGGGAGAGTTAAGAGGGAATATCCTTTCAACACCAACACCGCTGGCGATTTTTCTCACCGTGAAAGTTTTGTTTAAACCGCTTCCGCGAATGCTTATCACGTCACCTTCAAAAGGCTGGATTCTTTCTTTATCACCTTCGATAACTCTGACATGAACTTTTATTTTATCACCCGAATTGAACTTGGGTAAATCAGTTTTAATCTGATCCGAAGTAACTTTTTCAATTGTTTGCATTTTTTTTCTCCGCTATTTATTGTAATCACGCCATTTTTCAGTTAAAATTTTTGACTGTTCCTGTTTCCATTTTTTGATTTCTTTTTCATTTCCCGATAACAAAATTTCAGGAACTTTCATTCCTTCATATTCAGATGGTCTTGTATAGCATGGGGCTTCAACTGTTTCTCCATCCTGGAAAGAATCATCTAGAGCAGCTTCGCTGTCATTCAAAACCCCGGGAATAAGTCTTACTATTGCATCAACTATTATTAATGCCGGAAGCTCTCCGCCTGTCAACACAAAATTTCCGATTGAAATTTCATCAGTAGCAAATTTTTCTCTAACCCTGTCGTCAATTTCTTTATAGTGTCCGGCTATAATCAGAATGTTTTCAGCAAGAGAAAACCTATTTGCCAATGCCTGATCAAAAATTTTTCCTTTTGGAGTAGTAAATATAATATGATTATAGTTACGTTCTGACTGCAGTTTGCCGATACATTCGAAAAAAGGTTCGGGTTTAAGGATCATACCCGGACCGCCTCCAAAGGGCTTATCATCAATCTGCTTATGTTTATTGAAAGCAAAATCGCGAAGGTTGTGAACAAGAATCAGGGCTTTCCTCTTATCTTCAGCCCTTTTCAAAATGCTGGTTTTCAGCGGGCTTTCCAACAACTCCGGCACTGCCGATATTATATCAATCCTCATCATCGCTTAAATCTACGTCTTGCTTAAGATGCAATATCTTTCGTTCGGGATCAAATCTTTCAATAAAATCAAGAACAAACGGTAAAAGTATTTCCTTTTCATCATCGCCTCTTATCACAATCACATCGTTTGCAGGAGTCTTCAAAACATCTTTTATTTCACCGATCACTTTATCTTGAATAAGAACTTTACTGCCGATTAAGTCATGAATAAAAAAATTATTCTCAGGTAACTTTACAACATCCTCACTAGTTATAAAAATTTCTCTGTCTTCAAGAAGCTGTGAATCTCTTTTACTGCTGAAATTTTTAAATTTTATAAAAAGTGATTGTTTACGATTACCTGTTTTTTCAATGATGAACTTTTTTTTATCTCCCCAAAAATCCAGATATACTTCAGACAATTCGTAAAATCTTTTTGGGAAATCTGAATAAGCAGTAATCTTAACAAATCCATCATTCCCGGTAACCGAGTCGATCTTTCCAATCAAAAAATATTCAATCACTCAACTAAATTCTAATCCAGGATTTCGAGTATTGCACGCTTTCCATCTTTAGCTGCTATAGCTGTAAGAAGTGTTCGCATTGCCTGTGCTGTCTTTCCCTGTTTTCCAATAACTTTGCCCACATCATCGGATTCTACTTTAAGCGAAAGTATCACTTTATTTTCTTCCGGAGTATTTTCAAGGACTTCAACCTTTTCCGGATGATCCACTAAGTGTTTGGCGATGTATTCAATGAACTCTTTCATCAACATAGCCTCCTATATTAGAGCTGGGAGCAATGACTTTCTTTGTACAGAAAAAATTTCTGTAAACAATGATTATTCTTTACAGTTTCTTTTTCTTCGGAAGCAGCACCCATTACTTCCGGTGTAATTCCCTGTTCGATCGGATTCTTATTCTTGCTTTGATTCTGCTGAAGCTTCTTCAACAGGTGTCGCTTCAGTTTTAACTTCTTCCTCGGACTGCTTAGCTGCAGATTTTTTCTTCGACTTCTTTTTATCTGCTTTTTTAAGTGAGCCGGCTTCCTTCATTTTTTTCCAGCTTTCAAGCTCAGCATTAATTTTATCTTCGCTCAAACCTTTTTTTGTTAATTCTTTTTTTAATATGATTCCTTTCTGCCTGAACAGACTCTTTACAGTATCGGTCGGTTGAGCACCGCTATTCAGCCAGTAATTAACACGGTCTTCTTTGAGTTCAAGAGTATGCGGATTTGTTAAAGGATTATATATTCCAATCGCTTCAAGAAATTTTCCATCACGCGGTGATCTCGAATCGGCAGCAACCACTTTATATATGGGCTGTTTCTTTTTTCCCATTCGTCTTAATCTTAACTTTACAGCCAAATTATTTAAACCTCCAGACTTTATTCGTTAATTCAATTAAATTTAAAATTATTTGTCGAAGAATTGCTAAAACCTTTCTTCGAAAATTTACTCATCATTTTCTGCATTTCGCCAAATTGTTTTAGAAGCCGGTTCACATCCTGAACTGATGTTCCACTTCCACGGGAAATTCTCTTTCTCCTGTTCCCATTCAAAATTTTTGGATTCCTTCTTTCATCCAGCGTCATCGAGTTGATTATTGCTTCCACTTTTACCAAAGCTTTATCGTCAACCGGTGCATTCCTCATTTGAGAGCTTAATCCCGGTATCATTCCCAAAAGGGAAGTTAAAGAACCCATTTTCTTAATTACTTTAATTTGCTTAAGAAAATCATCAAAATCAAATTTATTATTTTTGAACTTTTCTTCAAGTTTTTCTGCTTCACTTTCGTCAAATGTTTGCTGGGCTTTCTCAACAAGTGAGATCACATCTCCTTTTCCAAGTATTCGCGAAGCAAGCCGTTCAGGGTAAAATATCTCCAGATCGTCAGGTTTTTCACCATTGCTTATAAATTTAATCGGTTTGCCGACAACTGCCCGTATTGAAAGTGCGGCTCCTCCCCGGGCATCGCCATCAAGTTTTGTAAGAACGATTCCATCAAATTGAACAGACTCATTAAATGCTTTTGCAGAATTTACTGCATCCTGTCCGGTCATAGAATCTACCACAAACAAAGTTTCAGACGGTTTGACCAGGTCTTTTATGTCGGAGACTTCCTTCATCATTTCATCATCAACATGAAGGCGACCTGCAGTATCGATAATTACTGTGTTGAATCCATTATTTCTGGCATATAAAATTGAATCCCGTGCAACTTTTTTTGCGTCTCTTTCCTCTATTGAAAAAACCGGAATATTAATCTGACTGCCAAGAATTTTTAATTGTTCAACGGCAGCGGGTCTGTAAATATCAGCAGCTACTAAAAGAACTTTTCTGCTACTCGTCTGCAGTCTTCTGGCAATCTTAGCACAAAAAGTTGTTTTGCCTGAACCCTGCAATCCGACAACCATAATAGCAGTAATACCGGATGCATTTAATTTAATTTCGGTGTGACTGCCTCCAAGTAAACTTTTTAATTCATCAAAGATGATTTTTGTGATAAGCTGTCCCGGTGTTATCGATGAAATTACTTCACTTCCGAGTGCTTTTGATGTTACATTTTCAATGAACTCTTTAGCAACTTTAAAATTTACATCGGCGTCCAACAAAACTCTGCGTATTTCACGAAGTGAATCTGAAATATTTTTTTCAGTCAATCTTCCCTGCCCGCGAATCTTCTTTAAAGCGGTTTCAAGTTTTAATGATAATTCTTCAAACATTTTTTATGCAGCTTAAAAAGTGAAACTACGAGCTGGCTTTCAGAGCATTTGCGCCAGAAACAATCTCAAGTATTTCCTTTGTTATTGCAGCTTGTCTTTCTTTATTATACGTAATATTAAGGGATCTTATCAGATCACGTGCATTCGTTGTTGCATTGTCCATAGCAGTCATTCTTGCACCTAACTCAGCTGCATTTGATTCGAGGAGAAATCTCCATACCTGGGCCTTAAGGTGTTTTGGAATGAGGTGGTTAAAAATATCACTCCGGGCAGGTTCAAAAATAAAATTTGAATGAGCGGCAGACTTTTCTTCAACCGGTTTTTCCATAGGTATTGGAAGAAATTGTTTATTCACAATTTTTTGTTGAATGATGGAAACAAATTCATTATAAATAAGAACAACCTTGTCTGTTTCTCTATTATTATACTTCTTTAAAATATCATTAAAGATCTGAACGGAAGCAGAGTAGTCGAGAGAAGAAAAAATACCTTTAATACTGCCGGAAATATTGTAGTTGCGTTTTGTAAAAAAATCTGTACTTTTTTTCCCAACTGCGTAAATGCTGACTGAATTATTCTGCGGTTCCAATTCTTCACGGATATAACTTACAGCTTCCTTAATAATATTTGAGTTGAACGCACCGCATAAGCCTCTGTCAGCAGTAACAACAACAAGCGTAACATTTCTAATATCTCTTGGAAGAAACATAGGATTTGTGGTTACATCCGAATCCGCAGCAAGGTCGGATAGCATCTGAGAAATTTTTATTGCATATGGCCTGGCATTGATAATCCGGTTTTGAGCCCGTCTTAACTTTGCTGTTGCAACCATTTTCATGGCTTTGGTGATTTTTTGCGTATTCTTAACGCCAATTATTCTGAGTTTTATATCTCTAAGTGTTGCCATCTATTATCTGTTCAGAAATTAAGTGCTTCTTTTGAATACATTAATAAATTCTTCCGCTGCTTTTTTAATCCTGGCTTCTAATTCATCTGAGATTTGTTTTTCTTTCTTTAGGGATTCGAAAATATTATTGTGCTTGACTTCAAAATACTCTATCGCTTCTTTCTCAAATCTCTTTATATCAATTAAAGGAATGCTTTCCATATAACCTTTTGTTCCAAGATAGATGCTAATGATTTGTCTCTCAATCGGAACCGGATTGTACTGTCCCTGCTTAAGGAGCTCTACTAATCTGGCACCTTTAGCTAAAGTTTTAAGAGTGGACTGATCCAGATCAGAGCCAAATTTGGCAAATGCTTCCAACTCCCTGTACTGTGCAAGATCAAGCTTTAAAGTTCCAGCAACTTTTTTCATCGCTTTAATCTGTGCATTGCCTCCAACACGGGAAACAGAAATACCCACATTAATTGCAGGTCTTACTCCGGCATTAAAGAGATTTGATTCCAGATAAATCTGTCCATCAGTGATCGAGATTACGTTTGTAGGAATATATGCAGAAACGTCTCCCTGCTGAGTTTCAATTATAGGAAGAGCTGTAAGACTTCCTCCACCCATCTTATCACTTAGCTTTGAAGCTCTTTCGAGCAGACGTGAATGGAGATAAAAAACATCACCTGGATATGCTTCTCTGCCAGGAGGCCTTCTCAAAAGCAAAGATAGTTCTCTATAAGCAGCTGCTTGCTTTGAGAGATCATCGTAAATGACAAGTGAATGTTTTCCGTTATCTCTGTAATATTCACCTAAAGTTGCACCGGAATAAGGCGCAATATATTGAAGGGGTGCTGGTTCCCATGCCGAAGCAGTAACAACAGTAGTATAATCCATCGCACCCTGTTCATTCAGTTTTGCAACAACCTGTGCAACTGTAGAACTTTTCTGACCGATTGCTACGTATACACAGTAAACAGGATTAATTCCTAATTTCTTTGCTTCTTCAGTGTGTGTATATTTTTGATTTATTATTGCATCGATCGCTACAGCAGTTTTACCTGTCTGCCTGTCACCGATGATAAGCTCTCTCTGCCCTCGTCCAATTGGAATCATTGCATCGACTGCTGTGATACCGGTTTGCAACGGTTCTTTTACCGGCTGCCTCTGAATAACACCTAATGCTTTTCTTTCAATAGGAAGAAATTTATTAGTGGTTATTGCACCTTTACCATCTATCGGTATTCCGAGAGGATTAACGACTCTTCCCAATAGTTCTTCACCAACCGGAATGGAAGCTACTCTTTTAGTTCTTTTAACAGAATCGCCTTCTTTAACAAGTGAACTTTCACCGAACAAAACACAACCGACACTATCTTCATCGAGATTAAGCACCATTCCCAGAACATCGTTCGGAAATTCCACAAGCTCGCTTACCATGACTTTACTCAATCCGTAAATACGTGCAATTCCATCACCAACCTGCAGCACTGTACCTACATCATATATATCAACTTCACTTTCAAATCCTGTAAGCTGCTTTCTTAATATCGCAGATATTTCATCCGGTCTTATTTCAGCCATAAATCAAATCCTTTAAATTCTTTCTTAGTTTAATGAAATATTTCCTTTTAGAAATTGTTTTTTTAAAAGTTCAAGCTGGTGACTCAGAGAAGCATCATAACGTGTGTCCCCCACCTGTGCAACGAACCCGCCGATTAGGTCAGTATCAAGCTTATAATTCAATCTTGCTTTCTTCTTTAGTATTTGCTCAATTCTTTTTTGAAGAGATTCCTTTTGATCTTTAGTAAACTCGAATGCGGTTTTAATCTCCACATTAGCAACACCAATATGCTCATCGTACAGTTCAAGAAAACGTAATGCAATTGACAACAGGAAATCTTCTCTTCTCTTTTCAATTACAAATTTTATAAACTCCAATGAATCGTTATCAATTTTACTTTTAAATAATTCAACAATAATTTTTTCCTTAATCTCAGTTTTGATAACCGGACTTTGTAAAGCAACCTGCAGTTCATTGCTACTTTGTAGTGTGTTTACAATAAGCTGAATATCTAAAATAACTTTCTCGGTTTTTTTCTTCTCGATTACAGATTCAAGCAGTGAGACAGCGTATCGGTGTGAAATTTTAAAATTTATTTTCATTAATTTTTAGTTACTTCATCTAGGTATTTGGAAACTATCCTTTTGTTTTTCTCAGCATCCACGTTTTCTTTAATAATTTTTTCTGCTGCACTGATTGCTATCTCTGCAATTTGCTGCTTCAACTCTTCGAATGCCGCATCTTTTTGTCTTTGAATTTCCTGTCCTGAATCTTCAATTATTTTCCGGGCTTGTTCCTTACTTTGTTTCAGCAACTGATCTTTTAAATTTTCAGCATATGCACGGCTTTGCTCGATAATTTTTTTCGATTCTTCCTCAGCTTTAGCAAGAGTTGCTTTATTTTCCTCAAGAATTTTTTGTGCATTTTCGCTGGCTTTTTCAGCTTTTTCAATAGAATTCCGTATATCCTGTTCTCTCCTATCAAGAGCTGTGAGTATAGGTTTCCAGGCAACCTTCTTAAGAACTACCAGAAGAATAATAAATGTTATCACAGTCCAAATCATAAGACCCGGATTGACATCAAGTAAACCTCCGCCGCCGGTCCCAGAAGATAAAACAGCGATTGTGAAGTTTGCAAACATCACTTATCCTATTATTTATTTAACTAAAAAAATTTATAACTATGCTTTTAATGCAAGCAGAATACAAATAACCAGACCAAAGAATGACAATCCTTCAATAAGTGCTGCTGCAATAATCATTGATGTTCTGATAGCTCCAGTTGCTTCCGGCTGTCTTCCGGTTGCGTCCATCGCAGAACTTGCGAGTTTACCGATTCCAAGTCCACCGCCAATTACAACTAAACCGGCACCAAGCCCTGCCGCTAACCATGCTAAATCCATTATTATCTCCTTTTATTTTTTATGAATTAATGTTCCTGATGAACTGCCATTCCTATAAACAAGGCAGTAAGCATTGTAAAAATGTATGCCTGAATTAAAGCAACTAATATTTCAAGCAAATAAATAAAAACTGCAAATGAAACTGAAACAGGGGCAACGAATATCGTTCCCATAAAAAATATCAACCCAATAAGAGCAAGAATAACTGTATGTCCTGCAACCATATTTGCAAAAAGTCGTATCGCCAATGCAAATGGTTTCGTGAATAATCCCAATAATTCAACGGGAATCATTATGACCAACATCCAGCCCGGAACACCGTGAGGTACCAATCCTTTTAAATAACCAATCACTCCGTTTTTTCTCATTCCACCAAATTGAATCATTATGAAAGACATTATTGCGAGTGCAGCGGTTACACCGATATTGCTAGTGAATGTTGCAGAGTAAGGTATTAAGCCGAGAAGATTTCCGAACAGAACAAAAAAGAATAAAGACAACAGATAGGGTAAAAACTTTTGGTAACCTTCTCCGATGGTTGGTTTAACAATTTCATCCCGGACAAATATTATGAGTACTTCAAAAAAGTTTGGAATTCCTTTTGGCACCAAAGATTTTTTATAGGATTTTGCGACACTCATAAAAATCAGAACAACAATAAGTGCTGCAATCCACATAAATAGAATATGCTTAGTAGGTGTAAAATCGATTCCATAAATGAGTGGAAATTGAGGAATGGGTACAATGCCTAAAAAAGGAAGCTCTAATTCATTAGCATCCACGATGTGATGCAGAATCCAACTGCTTTCGCTTCCATCGGAATGCGCAAGCGTATCACTTAAAGTATTTAGAGTATTGACTGAATCAGAATTAAAGGGCATAGACTAAGTACGTCTTTTCAGGTGTATGTAAATTATCTCAATTATTAAGTAAAAAAAGTAAAAAAATAAGAGAGAAAATATAAAGTTTCTGGTATTGAGTTCCAAGAATTTCAGGCTAATTAGAACTGAAACAAGCATTATTATCAGCCTGATGATACTCCCGCCAAACAGAGAGAAAAGAAAAAATTGATGTGATTTATTCTGTCCCCAGAATACAAAAGCCAATCCCAAAAGAAGGTTCAAAAATGCGAATAAATTTCCCCAAAATACTGAAATAAAGAGCAGCGATTCGGAATAGATTTCGTCAGCGAGAAACCTAAAAATAATATTGCTTATGAATCCAAAAATGAGTACGCTAAACAGAATTTTTTTACTTATTGTCACTTGCCGGATTTTATTACTTGTTTGATGAAAGTATAAAGTCCGGCAAAGATACCCAAAAATGAAAATACAATTGTCAAAACAGGTTTGGTATTAAAAATTCCATCGATCCAAACACCAAGAAATACCATTAAAGTTACTGTAACAGCCAACTGCATTCCCAATCCAATATAAGGACCTATATCCTTATAAATTTTACTGGTACCTTTTAAGTTATCAGGATCCAGTTTCATTTTAGATCAGGACAAGGAAGATTGGGGCTTTGGAGTTTCCCTTACAAAACTATGACTTTCTTTAGATTCACCCATATTGCTCTTACCATCGAATCTTGCACCTGCTTCCACCACAAGAATTTTGGTAATAATATCACCCTTTAAAAGTCCTTTAGATTCAAGGACTAATTTTTCTTTAGCGTTTACAGATCCTATAACTTTACCACCAATAGTAATAACACCTGCGTTAACCTGTCCGTTGACTTCCCCATGCTCGCCTACCGTAACATTGCTCTGTGAATTAATATCTCCCTGAATTACACCATCAACTCGTATGCTTCCACTGGTGGTAATTTTACCTTCCAGCTTAACTCCGCTGCTGATAATAGTAATCTCCTCCGAGTTACTTCCTTCGAATCCTCTGTTCTTCATCAATGTATGTTTCTCCTTTAATTAATAATTAATTAAGATTGATTCCGGGTTAATTGCAACACCATCTTTCCAGATTTCAAAATGAAGATGGGGACCGGTACTTTGATACCCGCTATTTCCACTAAGTGCAATCAGTTCGCCCTGTAAAACAAGTTCACGCTGGTTTTTAAGCAGTGAGGAACAGTGTTTATATATAGTAATATATCCTTCTGAATGTCCTAGTATAATAGTGTAACCAAAATCTATTGTATAATCAGCAAAAATAACAAATCCGCCAGCAGAGGCAAATACAGAAGTTCCTTCCTTTACAACAATATCAATCCCCTGATGCCCTTTTTCCGGTGCAAATTTTCTGCTTATAAATCCATCGATAGGCTTAATGAAAATTATATCATCAGGTTTAAATATATCCAAACTTTCAAACAAATTTAAAAATACAGCTACAATATTTCCATCAATAGAAGGTATTTTACTTTTTTTTGTAGTATCAAACATAAAAATAGAATCTGTAATAGAAGAGTCTCCAAGAATTAAAGCATACTTCAATCTTTCATTTGTTGATTTCAGACTTTGCAATTCTTTAGCCAGGAAGATAATTTTTTCATTGAGCGTTTCTATTTTTTCCGTATCCTCTTTACTCATTTTGGTTTGGCCTGGTAAAATAATGTGGCCAATTCCTGTCAACTGTAAAATATAGTAACCTATAATTGAACATACAATTGAATAAAGTACAAGTATAATTATTGTGTTTACTAATTTTAGCTTTCTGGACTTAGCAGCATACGAGGTATCATCAGGAAGCACTATAACAGAAAAGCTTTTAATATTTTTTAAATATTTGAATATTTGCATAAATATAATTTTTACTTATTCTTTAAGTTAATTGAACTTTCGTAACAATTCCACAACCTTAATCTTCCCTTCACGAATAATTTTTGGTTCTTTTTCAGTCAGATCAACAATTGTTGAGGGAATGTTATCTCGCTTTTGCTTAGTATAAAATATTGCATCAACTTTTGATTTAAACTTCTCATTGATTTCAACATAATCAAGTATGGGAGTTTCTTCTGATTTATTCACGCTGGTTGATATTAATGGCATTTTAATTTGGCTGAGGAGATTTAAACAAAATTTGTTGTTTGGAACTCTGAAAGCAATAGTTTTGCTATCAAGCTGTTCAGCAGCATTACTGTTGGTTCTGAATATTACTGTAACCGGTCCCGGCCAGAGATTCTGCAAAATTTTTACATGTTTATCGGAACTAAACTCTACATAAGCAATTAAATTCTTAATATTATTTATCAGAAGGATAAAGTGTTTGAGTTCATTACGCTGCTTCAATTCATTAATCCTCAGGATTACAGATTTATCAAAAGGATTTCCGCCAATCCCGTAAAGAGTATCGGTCGGGTAAATGAATATCTGTCCGGCTAAAAACAATCTTCTTGCCTCTTCAATCGAGCGGTCAAATTCCTCATCAATGTTTATACAGATTGCTTCTCTAACCATGTCACCGTATCATTTCTTCTATTGTTTTTATAACAATATCGGGTTTTAGAAGGTTGCCGCATTCAAATGTTGAAATCGGGCAACTATTATATCCATGTATTCCGCATGGCTTACAACTCAATTCATTATAGCTGATTGATTTACTCTTTCCATTGTAAGGATAAAATCCGAATTCAGGTACTGTTGAACAATAAATAGTGAGAACCGGAATATCTGCACACATTCCGAGATGAGTTGGTGCGCTGTCATTACAAATTAATAATTTAGCGTGCTTGAGTAATTCTATATTTTCAATGAATGAAAACTCACCGCACGCATCAATCACTTGTTCATGAAATTCAGAAACTATCTGGCTACTGATTTGTTTATCGTATGTACCTCCGATAATAACCACCTTATATTTTTTTTCTAATAAGAATTTTACAATCCCGATAAAATGTTCTACCGGGTATCGCTTTGTTTGCCAGACGCTTCCGGGTGCCATTGCAATTAAATTTTCTTCTAAATTATTTTTTGAAACGAATTCAGAAATTTTCTTTTGTATTTCATTTGAAATTTTTATTTCAGGAAGCACTTTCCAATCATCATTTCCAATTTCTTCTCCAATTAATTCAAGATTTCTCTGAACTTCGTGAGCAGCATAGTTGTAAGGGATGACGTTTCTGAAGGCAAATTTTAAACTGCTGTTATCAAAGCCATAAGTTTCTTTAACTCCCAGTTGAAGAGTAATGAAAGCACTACGTAATGACCTGTGCGGACAGTAAATATTAAGATAATTATTTTTTTTAATCTCTTTGACGAATTTCAACATAGCAAAAACAGATTTATGTTTTTCACGTTTATCAAATTCCCAAACAGAATTAACAAACGGAGATGATTTGAATATTTCTGATGTCGATGGAATACACAACACATCAATTAAAAAACCGGGATGTCGTTTTTTTAATTGTTGAATCATCGGTAAAGTCAGTATGGCATCACCGGGAAATGCAGTCTGGATGATGAGGATTTTTGGTGAGTCGTTAATTAATGTTTCCATCTTTTATGCATCCACAGCCATTGTTCAGGATATTGCCTGATATAATTTTCCAGAAATAAAATATGCCTTCTACTAAGTTCTGTAATTTTTTCATTTTCATGTTCAGGAAGATTTTCCCGGCTTATTTCATGCACGATAATTTTATACCTGTAGTCAAGCTGACGGATAGCCAGGAAATATATAATAGGTGCTCCTGTTCTTAGTGAAAAGACTGCTGGACCTGTATAAACAGAAGTCAGTTTTCCAAAAAAATTTATTTTAATTCCTTCCTCTGGTCCCCGCTGATCGCCTGCCATTGCAAGTACCAATTGATCTTTAAGTACCTGGTATGATTTCCTAACGGAAACACCCATCGGAATCACCTCATTGATCCATTTTGTCCTTACATTGTTCATCCATTTATCTACATAAGGATTACGTAATGGCTTCACTATCATGTAAAATTTTAAATTCAATTGTGAACTTAAAGATGCACCAAAATATTCCCAGTTACCAAAATGAGCAGTTAAAACAATAAGTCCATTCTTTTCATTAAACTTTTTTAAAACTACTTCTGAGTTATCACAATGTGTGACTTTATTGATTTCATCTCTGGTAAACTTTGACATTATAAGAATTTCTATCGTCACAATTGCAAAGCTTTTATAATTTTTTAAGGCTATTTGTCTTACAATCCTTTCTGAATAATCCGGGAATGCCATTCTTAAATTTTCCAGGACCGTTTTTTTTCTTATAGGGATTAGATAATAGAAAACCACGGCAAGAAATCCAGCAATTTTTCTTGAGATATTCAAGCCCAGAAGTTGAAAAACTTTACTGCATAGAATAAAAGCAATGTACTCTAAACGATTTTTCATTTTAATATTATTATAGCCGATTCAAAAATAGGTAAACATTAACAAAAAAATATTAACTGATAATTAAAAAGCCCTCTTGAATGAGGGCTTGAAGCTTAATTCAAAAAAAATCCATAATTAACGAACTACGATTCTCCTTTGCCAATTATCATCCCTGATTTCACCACGTTTTGTAGAATGAACAAGCTGATAATCTCCAAACCCGGTAATATCAGCGAAGATAAAATAAACTCCACCTTCCAGTTCATGATAATTCCAGATTTCATACGGCCGGGTTTCGGTTTCATTTGGATATCGATCAATTTCATTCGGATCACCATACATTAAATACACTCTTCCTCTGTCTGTTTTCCATCCTTCTCTTCCAAGTGCACTGTATCTCAAATTACTTTCATCGATTCTCTTTAAATATGACAGGAAGTATTCATTTCGATAATCATTACGGTTGTTATCCCTTAGCTCCCAGAATTGATTCAGAAATTCACGTTTTCCTTCTTCATTAGTTAATATTGAATATTGGTTTATTTCATTAGATGTTGCAAGATATTGCGATTTCGAAAACAGGTCATCCAATTCTTCCTCAGACATTGCTCCAAACATCGTACCGAGCGTGCTGGTAGTTTGCTGAGAAAATGTATCTACACTCACAACAGATGGATTATAAACAAAAAATTTCTTTGTTGAGGAAACACCATAATTTGCAACACTATCGATAAGGTTCAATACCAGGGTGTAAGTATCGGTCGGCATTTTGTGCACGAGTACTTTCCCCACCTCAACTCTTGAATCAATTTTGCGATTAATCTTTTTACTGGAAATACTCACTAATGAATTGCGGCTGTTGAGAACAATTTGTTCCAGCTTTAAGTCACCGGCTAAATCACCCTTTGATAAATTGTACAATTCCGAATAATAAAAAAGTACCGGCTGTCCCTCGCCAAAAATTGCTGTTGGTACAGGCATTATCTCATAAGAATTTTTATAAAATACAGAGTTGGTATTTTCACTGTCCTGTAAAATTCTTGAGGCCAGCTGAATATCACTAATGGAAGTTTGAATCTTTAGGAATGGCTGAATATGTACAACATCTGAAATAACTTTTTTACTTATTGGATTCTTAGAATCAATACCAGTGAACTCACACTTGTACACACCTTCTTTAAGAATAAATCCCAATAAACCGATGAGATTACTATTTTAATATGAAGTGTCAACAATTTCGTTATGAATCATCCAGTCCCTGTTTACAATAACTTCTCCAGTAGCAGAATCAATAATTGATACGTTTAATATTCCTTTAATGTATCTACTTGTATCAGTTTCAAACAACGACAAAGAAGCCTGATTGAATGAATAGTAGAACTCAATATAGTTCGAGGTTGAATCATACGCGAACTGAGAATAATCAAATTCAAATTCAATCTTTTGTGCTTTGGTAATTAAAGATAGGACAGAGAAAAAAGAGATAATCAAAAACTTCATTTTATTTTTTAATTTCCTATAGTAAAAATAAAAAAGCGTCTATTGAATAGTCAACAGACGCTTTGCATCATTAAACTTAAGCTATTACTGAAAACTTAGCTTAATAGTAAAAATATGATTTGCGGTTGGGAATTCTTTAACATCCCTGAATGCATAGTCGAATGCAATACCAATATCTCCACCAACGTTATAATCAATACCGGCACCAAAGGTAAGTCCGAATATTGACTGATCGGTATTCTCTACTAGAAAGTCATAACCTCCTCGAACAAAAAATGTTTTAGCAAAACCATATTCCAATCCAAACTTCATTTGGTCTTCCAGAGCGTTGTTATTTCTGAAAGTTGAAGCTAGATTTAACATATTCTGTTCATTAATATCAAATTCATACCCAAGGCTTAATTCAAAATAGCTGGGGATTTGAAAAGCTTCAGGAACAACCTGGTATGAACCGCCCGGAGAGCCTTCCTGCGAACCCGGAATTCCAGTGTTCACCTGGAGATTGCTTCCGGTATATTCCATATTTGTACCAATATTCATAACAGTTGCACCGAGTGAAAGGTTATTAGCAAATCTGTATTGAACTCCAAAATCAAGAGCGAATCCTGTTGCGTTCACATCCATAATTGATTCGCTAATTATTTTTCCGCTAATACCTATGCTTACTCTGTCTGTAATTATTTTGGAGTAAGAAATTCCAGCTGTTATGAAACCCGGTGAATAGGTCGTTCCATCTCCATCCGGGGCTTCGAAAGTTGTAACTGGAATATCACCAATATCAAACGTTTTAATATTGAACGCAAATGAACCTAAATCCCCAAGGTTAGTACCTATAGCGAAATAAGATACATTTATATCTGCAATATAGCTCATATAGCTGAACATGGCTTCACTACCGGGAAAATGAGCAAAGCCAGCAGGGTTATAGTACAAAGCTTCCAGACCTTTAACATTAGAGAGAAACGCACCACCGGTAGCAATGCTACGGGCTCCAACTGGAACTAAAAGCTGATCTGCGCCAGTAGTTCCTTTTCTGGTTTTATCACCAGCCTCAATAACCGAGGCACAGGATACGATGACAAGTAATATTATCAATTTTTTCATTTTTTAATTATCTCCTCAATATTAAACTTTTGTTAAGAGGCGGCAACGATTACCGCCTCACAATTCATTAATATCTCTGTATCTGCTTCTGGGGCATAATTATCGAGAATTTCAATATTTTTTCTCCGAATTCCGGAGAGCTGACAATTGCCAAATACAGACCCGAAGCAGTTCTTAATCCATCTTCGTTTTCAAGATCCCACCTTAAGAAAGTAGAACCCAGATCAGATTTATCTTCAGTAGTTAATGTCCTAATTAAAGTCCCAGACAGTGTGTAAATCTTAATCGTTATCTTTTCAGGCAAATTTGAAAAAGAAACGAAGGGGTTGTCTGGGGCACCGTTTGTATAACTAGTTGCGGGATTAAACCCGAATAAAGGATTAGGGAAAACATTCACTTTGTCAAAGAGAGCTTTTTTCTGGTCTAGTGATAATTCTCCTTTATATTTTGTCTTAAAGTTAAATTTATCAGCAGAGGTATAGGGATATGTATTCATCGGTATAATCAATTTGTCATTATCCTGGTACCAACTGTTTGCATTGAGCCTTTGCAGGTTTACAACATACATAGTATTAAACCAGGGAGATTTAAATATTTCTTTTTGCTCTTCAGTTATTCCTATCGCATCATCTGGAATATTTGGCAAATTATTCAGTACTTTCAATAAGTCAGACCAGACCGTTACAGAGCCGGAAGGAGTCTGGAATAATCCACCGGTCAGCTCAATATGTCCTCCATTTTCATCATACGGACGATCAAAAATAATTATCACTTCGCCGCTCTGAAGGATATTTGTTGAAGGGTCCCATTTACCGTCAGGATTCCCAAGCGGGAACGTTCCGGTTTTTCTTCTCTCGAGAAAACCTACAGCCAATTGCCTTTCTTCACCGTACCTGTCATCCACGACCCAGGCAGTAAATGGCACATCCACAAATCCGAATGGTCTGTTATTCGTAACATCCCAATTGCCGATCATACCTTTGTTGACCGTATCGGTATTGGTTAAAGCTGCTGCAAATGGGTAACCATTGCTTGCCGGTACTCCCTTATACCCATTGATATATCTATAAGCTTTTCCGATACCTTCAGGCCCAAATTTCAACTCAACTCTTCTTAATCTGTCGGCTGAGATATATGAGCAGAATTTATTATGAAATGTTGTTATTGTCTGACCCTGCGGAATATCGTTACCAACATAGTACACTCCTGTAGAGGAATCTGGACGGAAAGAAGTGAACCACTTATTCGCTGCGGGTTCATACTTTGCAGGCGAAAGACTAATTTCAGTTGTAATCGGTTTAACCTTCAACGTAAATCCTTCGGTTACAACACCGGCATAGACTGTAGTGTCAAAGTTGTAAGTTTTAGAAGAATCAATCAGCAATTCACCGGTGCTAATGTTGTTAAGTTTCCAGAAAGGCAGATACGCTTCTCCATCCGGTTGATTTTTATCTTCAAAGAACTCAACTTGATAATCATTTCCTGTTAAATGATCTGAATTTACAATCAATACCTTTACATCACCATCAGAAGGATTACCCGAACCGCGTGATGCAGTAAATCCTTTATCCCCCGGCGCATATTGATCTTCACCAAAGGTTACAATTACAATAGGTATATCGAATTGTTCTATACCGTTTCCAGAAGGATCGAGGTAATCCCCTTCAGGACCATAGGTGCCTGTAGCTCTGTTTACTACCACCGCGTGATTTAAATGATATTGGGTAATCGAGAAATAATATTCGTGGCCCTTAATTAAAGGTCCGCCTGTAAAAGGATCAGCTTCAATCCTTAAATTGATTCTACCTGTTTGGGGATCAGTAAAAACTGCAGGAGCGAGTTTAAATTCAGACGAAACTTCACCAAATATCAGATCCTGTCCACCATTAGGAGCAACCTGATAAATACTTTTTATAAAATTATCTTTCTCATAAAATGCAATGTCTTTTGAATTTGCTATCCCGTTAACAGTAAGTGATTTAGAATTAGTACGGAAAGCTGTTACATAATAACCTTGCAGTTGTCTATCTATCTCAAGAACAGTATCAACTGCCCTGTAATCAAATTGCTTACTGGTTTCCCAGGTAATGTCAATAAAATCGGCTCCGTTCTTAACTACAGGTTCAACAGAAGGCGGAGCGGGAGGCGAAGGGAAATTAGCATCAAAAATAAGTTGTGCTGTTAAATCGCGGTCTTTAGCTGAAGTAACACTATTTAATGCATCAGCTCCTCTTCCAACTACATAAGCAACAACAATATCTATAGGTTTATCTTTTACCAGTTTAAATGGACCTGTATTAGACATTTGCCGCTGATCCGTTTCAAAGATATTTATCCATCCAACATTTGTTACAGGATTACCCGAGTACCAGAATTTGTTATTAACATCTGCACAGGGTACTCCACCTCTTACTTCACCAAATGCCCATAAGCAAGGGTCTAATGGTACACCATTTTTGTCTAATCCAAGCATATAATTTCGTGCTTCATAAGAATATGCAGGATCACCAACCTGCTGATGGCTTTGCATATAATGCATAAAAGAAGACAATCCTAAATTACGAGCACCCGGAAATACTCCAATTCCTCTTACCTGACCTTGTACATTATACGCAGTGTCCAATGGAGTATCTGTACCGTCGGTATATTCACCATCCCCATCGTTGTCAATATATGTTTCGCCGGGGATATATGAGATCGGGCCCTGGAAGAAATCAATTAAAAAGCAAGGCGGATTTATGCCCCACTCTGCATCATCACCGCTGTTATATGTAAAACCGGCATTTAAAGTAGTGTCGCAGCCAACAAGGTCGTCAAAATAGGCATCATTTAAATTTCCTAAATCCGAGTCAGCCCAAACTCCGAGATAAACCGAATCGATTACATCGGCTTTTAAACCAGTATTCAATATGCTGTATCTGAGGAATATCATATTACCGGTTATTCCTTTTGAAGCTAATGCGAAGACTGTTTGCCTGATTTCGATACCTTGCGGATCAATGTTGTTAAAATTTCTGAGTGCAGGATCTACTGCGTCGTGATACACGCACCACACCGTTTCATCGCCAAGAAGATCCGGTCTATCCTCACCATCACCTACTCCTGGTGCTGATTCCTTATCCCATTTGCCGTTGTCATTCAAATCTTCAGGGTCGTAAACGCCATTACGATTACCATCATAATAGTATGCACCAAGGGCAACAGCATCTTTCCACTCTTCCCAGCTTTCAGCAAAATCGCCATCTTTTTGTCTAAGAACATATAGCTGGGCCCTCGCATCATTTTTACCGAACTCATAATTACCTGCTTCATAATCCTGAGTTCTTGAAGCCGATGCAACAGCATTAGCCCAGGTTGATCCATTAGTTACTCCACTTAAGTAAAATCCACCCGAGAAGAGAAATGTTTTTCCGTCCAACATTCCACCTGTCCTTCCATCGAGGACTACATCAGCCATCACACCTTCTCTATTCATCGGCATATCAATATTATTAATAAACATTCGATAAGCTTCACCGGCTTTTAATGTGCCTTTATAAGTTACCCTTTTACCTCCACCGTCGCCGGTAATTGTAAACGAAAGGGTTAAAAGAGCAACAAGGCAAATACTAAATATTTTCAATATAGCTTTTCTCTTAACTTTCATTTTAATTTTCTCCTTAAATAAATAACCCAATCAGGTTTAAAGTGATATATCAATAAAGTTAACCTTCAATCCGAGTCTGATTAATCTTGGGATTCCAAAGTTATATGGATTTCGCTCAAGTGATTCATAATCATCTACAAATTGCTCCGGATTTTTACTACCATTGGTAAATGCTTCTCCACTTCTTGTGGAAAGCCATGCTGTAGAATATGGGCTTCCAGTGGAGCGCCATACTGAAACAGGATTGTCTGCATCCAATAGATTTTCGATCCATAGGTAAGGCGTTATGTATGCTAGACCAATATTGAATCCTTTTTCTAACTTCAGGTCAACCCTGAAAGTACCCGGTCCGAATGCAGAGTTAACATATCCTTTGGTATCACCCCAGTTTGATGACCCCTCCAAAAGATTCTGTTCAGCTAACGGAGTGTAAGGTCTTCCACTGGCAAATGAAACAATCAAATTAATATTTGTTAATTCGAAGAAACCTAAATTGTCCTCTGGTACGTAAAAGTCAATGTTAATCGTTCCTGTATGCCTTTGGTCAAAATCCAGCGGTGCAATTACTTTTGGTATTCTGTCTGGACCAGTATTTCTAAAAGCTGCTATAAAGTTCGACGATGTTGAAGAACCTGTTCCCTCAGCAACCGAAAGAGTATAATCGGCTGAAAGTGAAAAATAACTTATCCTTGCAACATCAAGTGACATAGCCAATCCTTTTACTGTACCAAAGTCTGAGTTTGTTGGAGTATAATAATCCAGTTGTGCACCTCCTTCAGATCTCTGGAAGAATACAACCTGATAATTTATTAATCCCTGGGTGTTTTTGTAAAAAGCCGTAATATTAAGTGCTGCAACATCACCAAGAACCTGTCTGAATCCTAGTTCATACGAGGTTGTAACTTCACTCTTAACCTGTCCATTGAAAAGTGTTAATGAAGCATCTCTTAGCAGGTTATTGTAATTGAAAACACCTGCATAAAGGTTATTAAGAGCAGGTTGCTGAATAAATTTACCATATTGAGCATGAAAAACAGTTGTTGATGTAACTGGGAAACCTAATCCTATTCTTGGTGATACTTTAAATTCCGGATCTTTCGTAATGAAATCCGCCGCATCAAAGATATTAGGATCACCATTGATATATGGTAATTCAGGATTTTTAAGTATATCTGTTTGTGTATCAAAATAATCAACCCTTACACCCAGATTTAAAACGAGATCTTCCAGCTCGAACCTGTCCTGAATATATCCATAAGCAAGTAAAGGTTTCTTTGGTGCAAAGCCGGTCTGAATACTTTTTAAAGCGTTTGAACCTTCTTCTGTGAAGTGTTCTGTGAACGCGTCGCCGTCAGTTTCGTTTCGTCCTGTAATATCGTAACCAAAAGATGTTGGCTGTAATCTATAATATCTTGCTTCATCGCTTAACTCGTCTAGATTATCAGCTGCAAGGCCAATTGGACCAATGCTAAAATATCGCAATGTATTTGTATTAGCACCGCCACCTATTTCCATCAGGTGATTGTCTATCTGCATAGTAAAGTAACCATCAAAATTCCAGCTTTTTGTATTTTGATGATTATAACCATTAAATACTCTGCCATACTGATAAAATATATTTATTGAATCAAGAGCCATGCGACCACCATTACTTGGTAATGTAACACCCAACTCTTTATTTCTGGCAATGCTGCCATAAGCAGCAAGGTCATCAAACCAAACCCCGTCACCCTGCACATTATCGAAGATTCTATAGCCGACATTTAGATTCCAGAAAGCATTGCTGCTGACATTTTGTGTAAGACGACCGGTAAATGAAAAGTTGCTTTCTTCATTCCTTGGGTTATGAACCGGATTATTTTTAGCATAAGATTGGGTGAATGACCTGTAATTATGCCAGTTGAGATTTGCACCAAATCTTGCTGTCCAATCACCAAAACTATGATTGGTTTTAGCTGTAACTCTCGTTACATCAGCACTGTTTTGAGGTAGAAAATCATAGGATAATCCAATAGAAGGAAAGTCCTGCTTAATAGCCCTTGGGTCGGCATCTAAAAACCAACCTCTCTCATAGTTGAAGAAGAAGGTTTGAGTTGAAATACCGGGGATTATCGGCCCTCCGAGGCTACCAGTGTATAAGTTATAGCCATAATCGTCTGTGTATGTAGAGGTCATAACATCGGCAAACAAGGAATATGTGGGGCTACCTGTTTTTGTTGTAACATTAATAATTCCAGATTGTGCTTGCCCATATTTAGCCTCATAACCACCAAGCTCAAAGGAAATTTGTTCAATTGCAGCATTGCTTACGTAAGAATAATTAGTTCCAGTATAAACATCATTCTGGGGGACGCCGTCAACAATATAGAGAACTTCGCCTCCTCTACCACCTCTTACATTTATAGTGGCATTACCGTCTTGCCCACCGCTCCCTTCGGCTATAACAACACCAGCATTCAAAGATGCTAATTTCTGAACGCCTTTAACCGGAAGCCGGTTTATTTCTTCAGAATCCAATACTATTTTAGTATTGGTAGATTTTTCTTCAAAGAATTTTTTGTCGAGAACAACGATATCCGGAAGTGTAAAATCAGTTGAAAGTTCGGCATTAAGTTCATAAGTAAGGTTCGCTACAATGCGAACATCCTGAAAAGTTTTTGGGGCATAGCCGACATAGCTGAACTTAACTTCGTATGTACCGGGAGTTACGTTGAGTATAAAATACTCACCGTCTATATTTGATGCTGCACCTAAATTAGTATTCAGCACCACAACGTTAGCACCTATAAGTGGTTCTTTAGTATCGGCATCAAGAATCTTTCCGCTGATTTTGCCAACTCCCGTTTGAGCATAAATCGGAGAGATTAAAAGTAATAAACAAAGAACCGCCAAGGAATTTAGTATCAATTTTTTCATCTCTTCTCCACGTAAATTTATAAATTGATCCAGAATCTTTTTGGAAATATTAAATCATAAAAATTAAAAGAACAAATTTACTATCATTAAAAAAAACGGGTGAATTAACCAAAATAAAATTGGTAACCCACCCGTCATAATGATTCTAAAAATCAGAGTTTTTTTACTTCAGTAACATCATCTTCTTTGATGAAACGAAGTTCCCTGTCTGTAATGTATATATGTATAAACCTGATGCCAGATTTGATGCATCAAAATTTA
>DATDOL010000123.1:0-9642 GCA_035293265.1 Ignavibacteriaceae bacterium
TGAATCCTGCTCTTGTGCATAACACAGAAGCCAATCACCGCTGAGTGCAGATAAAATTATTGTCAGTAAAACCAGGAGAAAATATTTTGGGTTCATTTTGCTCCTCGCTAAATGGAATGAATCGATTACTACTGCATCAAACTAACAATCTAACGAATCATAAACAATGCTTCATTCATCAAAATATTGTGTAAATGATTCCAGGCTGCAATGCTTCTTTAATTTGTCACTTAAGCGATTGATCTTCTTCATAAATAAAGCTGAAGTTTGTGATCAATTTTTCTCTTTCAGGATGCGACCGAGACAGCTTTAGAACTAAAACCTGGTGGTTGAAGTCATTTTAAAAACAATAAAGGGCACATAAGCGCCCTTTATTAAAAAATCAGTGAAGATTTTTATTTATGGTCTGGCAACTCTTCCGATTCCATCAAGATAATCTTTCCTTACTAATAATACTTCTTCCGATTCAACGTGTTTAGGATCAGGAATGCAGCAGTCAACAGGACAAACAGCAGCGCATTGCGGTTCATCATGAAACCCTTTGCACTCCGTGCATTTATCAGGAACGATATAGAAAAAGTCGGATGAGTAAAAACCTTCAGCACCTGATGGAGCGGTTTCGCCGTCACCATAATGCTTGCCCTGCAATTCCCACTGAACACCACCTTCATAAATCGCGGTATTCGGACATTCAGGTTCACATGCACCGCAGTTTATGCATTCTTCAGTTATCATTATAGCCATTTAAATTCTCCTTTTACGGTCTGGTTTTGTTTCATATCCGTACTTAATTTTTCAATTAAAAATTCAGAAATACAATTTTTATTAATTCAAATATCAGTAAAAATATTTCCTCGTTCAAGGTTGAAGGTAATTGGGGGTGATTTTTTATTCTTGTTAATTCTGATAATGTAAAATCAATTTTGATTATGAATAACTCAACCCCCGGCCCCCTTCTCTTACCAAGAGAAGGGGGAGAGGGGGATGAGTTCAAGATTTATTAAATTAAAACAGGTTAAATGCACTTGTAACAGTAAGTTTTAATTATTTGTAGTAACAATTTTTATATCAAGAATTTTAGCTGCACTGTAACCAAGCAGCAATGCAAATGAAGGATAAACCTCATAATAATCACGCAGCTCATCAATAACTCCAAAGAACAACGATAAAACTAACAACGGAACAGCAGCCCATAATGAAGATTTTAAGAATTCGGGCTTCTCGTTCCACTTATAAAATAACAGAAGTAGAATACCGGCAATCACTGCAAAAATTGTTAGCGAATATCTGCTAAGGATTCTCACATTGTAATCGAACAAGTGAAACTCGACAATTCCTCCCTGGTTATTTATAAAAATAAAATACAAGGATGTCTTCACGATTATAAAAATTATTAGTTGAATTACGATCAGTTTATTGAAAAGTTTTCTGTCAAATCTATTTTCATTGAAGAAATAAATTGCAAATATCATTGTTAACAGAATTGTAGTTTCTTTATTTATACACGCCAGAAAATAAACGATCAGAAATGCATTCCACTTTTGTTTATACATTAAAACAAGTCCAAGTGTAAACAGAAAAAGTGTTGTGAAGTCATAAAGGTAACTGTAATACTGAAAAATCGCCGGTAACCCAAGCAAAGAAATGTATGTAAACAAATTGCTGAACCAATCCGGTGATGGATAAATGCTCCTCATAAACCAACGGAAAGTAAATGCAAATCCGACTAATGATGCCAGCATAAAACAGCATGCTATAAAATATTCAGTCGCGTATTCTGTCTCCCATTTAAATTTTGAGAAACCCAGCTTCATCCAATCGGTGTTTGAAACTGCATTGCTGATTTCATTGTTGACTGATTCCGGAATTACAGAAGTTACGATGCGAACGCTTGTCGGCAGCAAAGTTCTGTAAACAAAAGGTTTCCAGGCACTCCCGTAAATCATATCGTGAACCATTGCTCTTTCGTACCAATTCATACCCGGGTGTTTTACAAATGCAAACAACACATAAGCAGAAATGAATAACACTACAAAGAAATAAAAGTATTTATTTATGAAAATTTTTTTCATCTGCGATTTCGCTGTCTATTTTTCCCAGAACATCTGATCGATTCTCTGAACATAATTCAGTGAAGCAAGTCTGATCACCACTTTCTTAAAATCTTTTTGATGTGTATTGCCAATACAGAGATATTCATTTTTGGAACAACCATCTTTGATCCCTGTACCATCATGAAAGTTGATGGTTGTGTCAAGCTTTGCTACTTCAGTTTTATAATCATCATTCATTGGTATGCAGAATTTATAATCGAGTGAAACAAGTCCCTCGGGTTCGCCATAAAGTCCTTCTGCATTCAGCATTCCAATATCGAATGAGATTTTTTTTAAAGTTGATTCTTCACTTACGTTAGTTTGACTTGTCGAACAAAATGTTACAAGTAAAATTATCTGAAGAAGGCTTACAGATTCTATAAGAAATAATTTTGATGCATTCATTTTCCGTATTCCAAAACTTTTTCATCTTCTTTACTGTCAACGATTAATCTCTCTTCAAGGTTAGCGATCCTGTATGAAAGTTCAGTAACCAAAGTTGAAATCTTTTCAATCTTAGCAAAATTAATTTTGTCAGACGTGTCAGTCGGTTTATGATAATCTTTTGTCATGTAATCGTAAAAGAAAACTATAGGGATTCCCTGCTTTGCATAATTATAATGATCGCTCCTGTAATAAATTTTTTCAGGATCATCCGGGTCATCAAATTTATAATTGAAAATAAAGTTAACCGTTTCATCATTAACTTCTTCTACCAATTCAAACAATTGAGTGCTCAACTTACCTGAGCCAACAGAATAAATTGTATCAATACTTTCTCTACCAACCATATCAAGATTAATGTTTGCAGTTATATCATTCATAATATCACAGTTTGCGGTAAAATATTTTGAACCGAGCAAACCTTTCTCTTCGCCGGTATGAAATATTGTGAGAACAGATCTTCTGTTTGATTTTAATTGTGCCAGTCGTCTTCCGACTTCGAGAACAGCGGAAGTACCCGAAGCATTATCATCAGCACCAGAATAAATTAATCCATTCTTCATTCCTTCATGGTCATAATGTGCACTAAGGGCTATGAATTCATCTTTAAGCGCTTCATCAGTTCCTTCTACTATTCCGATTACATTTCTTACAGTATCAACATCGCTGTAAGTTGAATAATTGAATGAAATTTTTTTCTTTAACCGGAAAGCAACCGGACTATTCTCTTTAACTTCATACAAAATTTCATTATAAGATTTATATTCTCCATAAAGCAAGTGCGCTGCAAGGCTGTCTGTTATTAAAACTAAAGGAATGTTTTTGTATTCCTGAGTTTCAAAATTTCTAAGGTAAACATCTTTATCATATGCATAGAAAAGCATGTAATCCCAGTTTTTTTTCATCCAGCCATCTGCAACATAAAGCACACCTGCTGCTCCTTTTTCAACAGCCAGCGTATACTTGTTATAAATAGACTTAAAATATTTTATGCCATCTTCGCTAAGTATTTCTGAATCTTTATTCATCGGTACACCCGGAAGCAGTAAAACAACTTTCCCCTTAACATCAATCCCTTCATAATCATTATAATCACTTTCTTCCGAAACAATTCCATAACCACCAAAAACCAGTTCTCTTTCAATATTTGAATATTCATCAGCAGGTAATTTATTTATTGATATGTAAATATCCTTTCCCGTTTCCAAAAAATTTTTCTCTTCCGAATCATTAACAACCGTAATCCCTGCTTTCTGATTAAACCCTCTCACGTTTAATTCAAAACTCTGGAAATAACTTCCATTGTCTCCGAAAGGTTTTACATCATACTCTTCTAATTTTTTAGCTATAAAGTCTGAAGCTAATAGTTCCCCTTTGGTTCCCGTTTCCCTTCCTTCAAATTCATCTGAAGCGAGTATTTCAACATTGTATTTAATTAATGATATGCTTTCGCTTTTGTCAAATGAAGGTTGTCCAAATGCAAGTGATACACTTAAAAGATTAAGTAAATAATAATTCATTAATTTAATTCTGATCAAAGAATCTCCGGTTCGCTTTAACATTTAATAATTATAAAATTCTGATTTGCGATCAGCATTAAAATAATCAAAGGACTAGTAAACTTCACAGCTATATCATCTTATAACAAAATCTGTATGAATAGAATTCCTTTTTCGCCACTCTGCATAAGTCCGGTGAATATGCGCAAGAATGCTTTTACTTTGATTAATTGATTCAGTATGGACTATCTTAAAAAAATAAAGTTTGTGAATGCCGATTTCCACTGAGTTTGTAAGTTTAAGTTCAGAATAGCTGACAACATTATCAGGCACAGGAAAATTAAAATTGACTGATCTTTCCTTTTTGAATTTGAAATTATTTTCATCAGTCAATTCTTGCATATGATTTTTACTTAAGCTGTAAACATTACTGCAGGAATCAACCGGCATTTTTGCAAGAAGAACTTTTTTAATCCTTTCAACTTGTTCACTTGCTTTACCGCCAATCCTAAGTGAAATGATATAATTTTCCTTTCCAAAATTCCCGTTAAGGTCTGTTGGGAACAAATTACAGAATCTTCCATCGCTTATTGATATAAGTGATATTACTCTCGGAACCGAATAAGCTATTACAACCTGCTGATAAAGGTTGCCGTGAAGGTAAACATTTTGTTTTTTATTGGGTGTCAGACGGTATTTCAGGTTATTCATAATAAAATGAAATTTCGATTGAAATGAATAGTCGCCTTGCAATCCTTCATATAAAAAAAGAGTTGCACTTTCATTTTCAACTTTTTCAAATTTTCTAAGCTCAAGTTCTGCAACTGAATTATGGTTTTCATTTTTGAAATTTAATTTAATAATGGAAGATTCACTAAGGTATTTGTACCGTGTTGAATTATGAACTGCAATTATTCCAATCACAAGTGGCTTATAACCGAGAAACAATTGTTCGTCGTCCTCAATAAGTTCTGACTGCGAGTTGTGTGACTTTAAAAATATTTTTAAAGGTGAGGCAAAGTTTTCTATATCAATACAGATAAATTCCTGAGGAAGTGTAATTCCGAAAAGATATTTACGTAAATGATTTTTTAGACTCATTTGCTGCCAGAAATTGTTTAAGGCTTTGCTCCTTCGTATTCATATTGCAGATAGTTAAGAGCTTTATTTGTTATCTCAAGATTTTTCTGCCTGGCAAATTTCTCTGCGTTCTCTATGCTGCCCTGGTAAAATCTCATCCAGAGCAAACTCCCGACAACTATACCATCAAAGATTCTGTCTTCAACAAAAGCTTCAATCGTTAAGTAACCCCAGAGTACATTCCATCCCAGTGAAATTAAACCGCTGAGATATTCTCCTGTATAAAACTGTCCGGCACCAGGGATTATGTATGAAAGAGTTTTAGCTAAACTCACCGAGTATTGCTCTTCAATTGTTTTTTCAGACAGCACTTTCAGCTCGTGGTTTTCATCAATAAGCGCAAAAGATTTTGCTGCATTTTCCCAGTCATCGGCAAAAATGTTAGCCAAGCCTCGCCAGTAATTCAGTTCTTCTTTTTTAGATTTATACCTCGGATCTTTTTCAGTTGATTCAATCTGCTTCAGAGCGAACTCTGTTGTTCTTCTGAGAATATTGATTTTAATAATTTCAATTTTGCAGTCATAAATTTCCTCAACTGTTTTTGCATTGATCTCTGCAATTGTCAAATACCGCAACGCATCAGAAAACTTTCCACCAAATTTATAACTTAAACCGATGTACCGGTTAGCTTCATAAATATACTCTCCTTCTTCATTAAAATACACCAGCCGCTTGAATTCAGTAACAGCATCGTAATATTTTTCTTCATCAAATAGTTTTTTGCCAAGCTTGAATTGGTCATCAAAATAATCCTGGGCAATATTCTCTCCTGCTAAGATGAGAAAGATTACTATTAATAAATAAAAATTAATTACAGAAATCATATACGGGGACAAAATAATTTTTTTCTTCGAGAAACAGATTTAATGCTGCGTTAAATTCAAAATCTATTCTGGCATTAAAGATTTGAGCAGCAGCCACAGAACCATAAATATTACCAATATAAAAAAATCCTCCAAGTGCAGTAAAAATCCATGCACGCGTGTCATGACCGGCTTCGAAATTATCAACAGCCAAGAAGGCCAGCAAGCCGGTTGTTATCAACGCAGCAATTCCGTCACCCCATTCACCAACGTACATTTTTCCGCTGCCCGGAATAATTGCTGATAAAACACCTGCAGCAATCGCATCTTTGTTAGGCGGATTAAATTTCTCATCATATAATTTTGAAACGGGGATTTTCTCATCTTCGTCAAATGTGTAGGTAAACCGTTCATGTGAGTAAGTCATCTCTTCATCATAAAGCATTGAAATGATTCGCAGCTTGTTAAGATTTCTTAGATAAACCGAATCGTCTGATACACCTGATTCTGTCAAGATTGACTTCCGGTTTAACAGTAATTGATTTTTTAATGAAAGTAAGTGAGCAGCCGGATAAAGATCAGACTCAGTCGAAATGCTTTTAAAAAGTTCATTTGATTTCTGTAAATAACCTGTTAAAGAATAAGCATAAATTATTTTGTAATCAGTTGTATCATCAGAAATCGATTGCTGAATTGACTGATATTGCTCAACT
The DNA here is from genome assembly GCA_035293265.1 of Ignavibacteriaceae bacterium. Lineage (GTDB taxonomy): Bacteria > Bacteroidota > Ignavibacteria > Ignavibacteriales > Ignavibacteriaceae > DATDOL01. Next base: position 6,693 of record DATDOL010000123.1, read on the forward strand.
GCCCGCAGATAATCTCCTTCACAATAAAGATGATCGGCAAACTTCTTTATGTTTTGTGAAGAGAAAAAATCAAATGAATCTGATTGACAATAGAAGAAGGGAGATATTAAAATTATAATTGAAAAGAACTTTATCATTAATCATCTACGACAAATCCCGGGGGCAGATAATTAATTTTTTCAGAAACTAAAGTATAATTGACAGCCGGATCAAAATAATAACCGTTCTTAAGTCTTGGATAGTGATTTTTACCTTTAAATAAATTCACGTCGCGGGTAAACCTGTCAAAAAACATAAACGTTGCCTGGAAAACATTCGTCTCTCGAACTGATTCAAGCAAAAATACAGAGCAGGATGGACGGAACGGACAATTATCTCCATCCACATCAGAAATAAAAAACCAGTAAGCATTAGTTAATGACTTGGTAATAAATTCACCTGCATTGGCGGACTCAAATGAATAATCCCTCCGTGTTTGCTCAACAGGTTGTTCATAACTGAAATCAGCTTTTTCCCATTTCACAAAATCTGTCTGGGAGAATGCTGAAGTAATACTAATAAAAAAAAATAATATGATTAATTTCAATTATGTTTTACTATCCAGTAATGATCTTGCAATAACCACACGTTGAATTTCAGACGTGCCTTCATAAATTTCTGTAATCTTTGAATCGCGAAGATATCTTTCCACAAGATATTCTCTCACGTAGCCGTAACCGCCATGAATTTGCACTGCTTCAAGTGCACATTCAACTGCTATCTTTGATGAATAAAGTTTTGCCATCGCAGCCTCAGCAAAATATTTATTACCAGCATCCTTAATTGCACAGGCTTTAAACGTCAATAATTTTGCCGCATCGATTTTAACCGCCATATCGGAAAGTTTAAATTGGATTGCCTGCAAACTTGAGATTGGGCTTCCGAAGGCTTTTCTTTGCTTGGCATATTTTAATGATGCTTCGAGAGAAGCTTCCGCAATGCCGATTGCCTGTGCAGCAATCCCAATCCTTCCTCCGTTAAGAGTGTTCATTGCAAAATTGAAACCTTTACCTTCTTCCCATACAATATTTTCTGCAGGTACTTTACAATTCTCAAACGTAAGTGAACATGTATCTGAACTTCTTATTCCGAGCTTATCTTCTTTTTTACCATGACCAAATCCCTTGGTTCCTTTTTCAACAAGGAAAGTTGTAATCCCTTTATGACCTTTCTCTTTATTTGTTGTAGCCATTACAAGATAATAGTCAGCTGAAGTTCCATTTGTTATCCAGTTTTTCATTCCGTTCAGAACAAAAAAATTACCATCCCTATCTGCCTTAGTATGCTGTTGAGTTGCATCGCTGCCTGCTTCGGGTTCAGACAGAGCAAATGCACCGAGCTTCTCACCTTTTGAAAGCGGTATTAAATATTTTTGCTTGATAAATTCAGATCCGTATTCCTCCAATCCCCAGCACACAAGTGAATTGTTAACTGACATAATAACACCGACACTTGCATCAACTTTTGAAACTTCAATCATAGCAAGCACATAACTGATAGTATCTAATCCGGCACCGCCATATTCAACCGGAACCATCATTCCCATAAATCCAAGTTCCCCCATTTTTTTTATAATCTCAGCCGGGAATACTGCATTTATATCCCGCTCAACTGCAGAAGGAGCGATTTCGTTTTGTGCAAAATCTCTTGCAGATTCCTGGATCATCAGCTGATCTTCTGTAAAATCAAAATTCATTTTTCACCCCATTTTTGAAGTAAAGATTCTTTGAAATGTAATCATCAATTAATTAAAGTTTCATTGTTATAAAAATAACTGAATAAGATCTTGATAGCAATTGAATCATTCTTAAAAGATTATAACTAAGCAAATTTTCTTACAAATTTCACTTTACTATATTTGAGCAATGGAGAACAAATTAAATACCGGTGTGAAAAAAATTGTATTAAAAGGTCTGACTCTTCCGGAACTCAGAGAGTATTTTGTGTCAATCGGTGAACTGACATTCAGGGCAGAGCAGGTTTTTAACTGGATGTACGATAAACAGGTAGACAGTTTTGAGCAGATGAGAAATATTCCAAAAGCTTTATTACTGAAACTTGAAGAATCAAGCCAGCTAAATACTCTCAAATACTTTTCTTCTGAAATATCCAGGAACACAGGAACAAAAAAATTTATTTTTGAAACTTCTGAAGGAAGTAAAATTGAATCAGTAATAATCCCGGAAAGCAAAAGAACAACTCTCTGCGTTTCGACACAAGTAGGATGCCCGCTTGATTGTAAATTTTGCGCAACCGGTTTAATGGGTTATGAAAAAAATCTTTCTGCCGGAGAAATTTTTGATCAATACAAATTGGCACAGAAAGATTATTCAGATAATAAAATTACCAACCTCGTTTATATGGGAATGGGAGAACCGCTTCTTAATTTTAAAGAGACTGTCAGATCATTACAAATTTTTGCAGAAGAATTAACAACCGGGATGAGTTTAAAAAAAATTACTGTGTCAACAGCCGGAATCGCTCCCAAAATAAAAGAACTTGCAGATACCAGATTGAAAGTAAAGCTTGCACTATCACTTCATTCCTGTTTTGAGGATGTCCGGACTGAGATAATGCCAATAAATAAAAAATATTCTCTGGAAGAAAATTTAAACGCTGTTCGTTATTACGCAAAGACAACTGGGATAAGAATCACATTTGAATATGTAATGCTGAAAAATATAAATGACAGGAATGAAGACATCAAAGCTTTAACGAAACTCTGCGGATCTCTGCCTTCAAAAATTAATGTAATCCCTTTCAACTCACTTCAACACATGAATCCGGGAGGATTATCTGCAAAATTACAGCCGACCGCCAAAAGCAGGATTGAAGAATTTGTCAGGAAACTAAGAGAAAACAATATCACAGTTATGGTTCGAAATACTCAAGGAGACGACATCGCTGCTGC
>DATDOL010000124.1:0-4472 GCA_035293265.1 Ignavibacteriaceae bacterium
GCAGACATTGCACGAAACACTTTGCTTGCAGGGATTCAGGCAACCAGCCACTGGTTCAATTTTACTATTGGGATTCAAAAAGAATGGGAATCACTTGACTATCAAAAGACGGTGATATCAGAAAAGGGACTCAATTATTACGTTGGACTTAACGCTTATTTAAACCGGTGAAAGGAAATTTATCAGTGAAGAGGAAATCAATTCGGATTTTAATTTTGTTTTTAGGAATTACTGCATGCCAGAATTTGAATTTTAGCGGAACTTATCCCGGCACTATTGAAGATCCAAAAGAAGTTACACTTGACGAATTAAATCGTTATTACTCAGAACACACAAATGGATTAATAGAATATAATCTTCAGCGTTCAGATGATTCATTGATCTCAATAAATTTTATAAAAGATTCATATCACAAGAGAAGGATCTTACCCACAACAAATATCGACTTAGAAGACTACCAGAGTTTATTTGTATTAGATTTAGAACAGTTCGTGACACAATCGGGATCGGAAGATTTTCTGGATGCTGTATACAATTTCTACAGCCAGCGTTCATTCGATTCAAAAAATGAAATTTATGATCGTCCATACCGTTATCTGAGTTGTTGGGGGAATTTATTTTTCCCACCTATTAAAAAGCTGGAACAGAAGCTCTCTTTTTATCATTCACAATTCTCAGAAGATTTTGATCCAAAAAAAGTTGAATCGGTTTATTTTGATCCGGAATTTCAAAAACAATTGGATCGGGAGACCCAAACAGAATTGACGTATGGAAATGAACTTCGTGCCTTATTCAATGGAGAGGAGTCATACCCAGAAAAATTACGTATAACATCTGAGGCAAAAAGCTTTCTTTACATTGCAGTGATGTCGATTATAGCGGATGAAACTGGCCGTGAACTTGTAAAAAATATTGTGAACGCCAAACGTGCTGGTGTAGATGTTCGGTTGATTACAGAAGGATTTTATACATTTTCAATTTCTAATTTTTGTGTTGGTATACTTGAAAGAGAAGGTATCCCTGTAGTTCGGGTTGATGATAAATCATTGGATAAGCTTGACCGGATGTTTCACAACAAAATCTGGATCAAGGATGGTGAAGAAGCGATTATAGGTGGGATGAATGTGCTCAACTATCAGAATAAATCCAACGGCTTCAACTTCTTAAACCGTGATACAGATATTCTTGTTCGCGGTCCGGCTGTGACAAATCTTCTCGAAAGTTTTATAAATCTCTGGAAAAAATATGATGCGGAAAATCATTCGATGGAATTAGCTGAAACTGTTCTTTCAAATAGATTAAGAGAAGAACGGATTGCCGGAGTTCGTGGAAGCGAAAATTATGCACGCTGGTTGAAAGATCCCGAGATCAGGATGAATGGAATCTGCCGCACAGCGGTTCAGGGTAACAATGCCGAACCTCAGAATATTGCTACACTGCTTACTCGTTACCTGGAAGGCGCAGATCATTCATTTTATATGACCAGTCCTGAAATCGAATTTGATCTTGATGCCAGCGAACCGAAACGCATTGACAAGCTTGCTGGACTGATGCGTGAAAAAATTAGTTCAGAAAAATTCTATATCGCATATATCACTAATGGTATTGATGGCGGACTGGGCGAGTCGAATGCTTTTCTAAGAAACAGAATTAATGATTCTCAGTTGACAGGTGAAACATTTTGGGAAGATTTTTTAACTCCTATGATTGACAATGACAGCAGGGAAGTTAATAAGCGTGTTAGAAAAGCGATCTACCCTCTTATTCAGGCAGGAATGAATGGTTTTCAATACTTCAACTATATTCACGCAAAAGTATTTTATTTTGACAGGCTGCTTGTAGGGATCGGAAGCTGGAATTTTGATAATTACTCTGCTGACAATAATCATGAGTCCGCGATTTTCTGTCTTGATAAGAAATTGCGAAATCAAATTGAAGAGCATATGGTACTCGATATGATCAACTCAGTACCGATTATTTTATCGCAGTCTTCACATTAACTTAACTCTGACAAATGTAATTTCATATTTAATCTTATGAGAAGAGTTGTTAGTATATCGAGATGAATAAGTGTTGGAACAAAAAATATTAGAAGCTTCATTTAAATTCCTCTAATATTTCCTGAATCTCCTAACTGATCATTCAATCATTGCACAATATTACTATTGTCTGTGCAAACTTTATTTGCTAATCGCAAAATAATATTGGATATTTCCACACACAGAATGCATTCATACAATTCTAACAATATTAATTAATTATCAAAAAATTTTGGAGGCATAAATGAAACTTTTAAACAGCAGAATCCCAATGCTTGTATTTATTGTATTACTTTTTTCCTGTGCAAATTTATTGGCACAGCCGGCACAGGGTAATGTGGTTGTTATAAATAATGCAGAGTTATCGTTGTCCGGAGAAGGAACTATAAGCGAATTTGATTCTTTAACTGCTGAATATAATAAGTGGTGTATGGATAAGAATGAGCATGTAGTCAGCTATAAAGTGGTTAGGCATTGGTGGGGAAATAACAACAGGGATTTTGTAAGTATAGTTGAAGTAAAAAGCTGGGAGGATGTATTGAAATTTAATGAGAGGGCGAATGAATTATTTGAAGAACACTGGGACACACCTGCAAAGAGAAAAGCATTTAATGATGCATATAACAAATACTTTACAGGACAACATTCAGACGAAATATATCAGGAGGTAGTGTTTACTAAATAATTTTTTGAAAGAGGAAAACAAAAAGGCGATCGAAATGATCGCCTTATTATTAATTTTAATTCCGTTCCTTATTATTTCAACAAAAGCATTTTCTTTGTTTCGATATCATTCCCGGCTTCGAGACGATAGAAGTAAGTTCCGCTTGGCAATCCTGTTCCGTCAAATTCAATTTTGTATTTTCCTGCATTCATCTCTTTACTAATAAGTGTTGATAATTCATTTCCCAGCATATCATAAATTTTAAGCGAAACAAATCCGGAATTTGCGATTCGAAATCCAATGTTGGTAATTGGATTAAAAGGATTCGGATAATTCTGACTTAACGCAAAATCTTCAGGTGCCAAAATAATTACTTCAACTACAGGTGAATATTCGAATGTGCCGTCGAAGTCAATTTGTTTTAGTCTGTATGAATATGAGCCAGGTTGAACATTTCTGTCAACAAAGGAGTAATCGTTTGTTTCGGTGGTTGTACCATGTCCGGAAATAAATCCAATCTTCTCCCAACCTCCCCTCCCGATAAAATCGGGACCACCCTCTCCTTTGTAAGGAAAGGGAGGGGGTGAGATTCTTTCAATGTCGAAACCAAGATTGTTTGTTTCCGATGCAGTTGTCCATTGTAATTTTACTGTACCATTAATTACTGCAGCATTGAAAGATTTTAATTCAACAGGGATTACAGAACTCAACAATTTTCTTTCATAGGCTCCGTTACCATGAGTCATCACTCTTAACACATCATTTACCAAAGTGATATTTAAATCCATCGCCTGTACTGCATCCGGCAATCCATCATTAAAGTCCAGCCAGCTTCCGCCTCCGGTTGTTGAGACAAATACTCCGACATCAGTGCCAACATAAATATGATTTGAATTATTAGGGTCAACAATCACAGAGGGGGTCGGTATGTCCGGAAGATTATCACTGATATTTGTCCAGCTGTCTCCGCTGTTAATAGTTTTAAAGACGTGTGGATTTCCGAATCCATAAAAAGTTAAGTACAATATGTTGTCATCATTCAGATCGACTGCAAGATCAGCAGGAAATCTATCCGGTAGACTCCCGGTAATATCAGTGAAGTTTGTTCCACCATTGGTTGTTCTGAAAATGTGTCCCCTGATTGAGGTTGAAGGTGCAGTGGCAACAAATATTTTCTCACTGTTTTGATAACTGATTTCCATTGCAAAAGCAAAATTTCCATCCAATACGAGATTACTGTTTGTTACAGACCAGTTTGTACCTGAGTTTGTTGATTTATAGATTCTATCTCTTCCGGCATAAAGGATATTACTGTTACCCGAAAAAGATTTGAACGGTGCAATAAAAGCAGTTGGATTGCTGCCGCCCGGAGGTGTGATTGTTGAAAAACTATTTCCGCCATTTGTTGATCTTAACATATTTAAAAATTGCCACGAAGCATACATTTTATTATCATTTGTAGGATCGATTGAAGTCCAGCTTCCGTCACCTCCAATTGTTCGCGTCCATGCAAGATCGCCGTCGTAAATTACTGTGCTGTTATCCTGCAGTCCACCCATAGATACAAGCGAGTCTGTTTGAGAGCTTGAAGAGCCGTTATAAAATTGAGTTGTCTGTAATCTGCCATTGCAGGAAGTGAAAGTTTCTCCTAAATCTGTGGTTCTGAAAACACCGCCATCAGTGCCGATGTAAAAAATATTTTGATTGGTCGGATGTTGAACAACAACGTGTGCATCTGCATGAGTGTAACCGGGTCCGCCTTCCGGTCC
>DATDOL010000125.1:0-10240 GCA_035293265.1 Ignavibacteriaceae bacterium
GGTTCATCAATATCATCTGTGGTGGATTTCAAAATCTGTTTCACTTCTTCATTTGTAAAATTATGTAAAGATAGTATTAATGCTGCAGCTGCTGCTACAAGAGGTGTTGAAGCGGAAGTTCCGTTTATGGAAGCATAATTATTGTTTCTTGCAGTCGTTATAATTTGTGTTCCCGGTGCAACAAGATCCAAAGTTGAGCCGTAATTTGAATTTGAGGCTACAAAATCATCAATTGTAGAATTGCCAACGCAAATGACTTCCGGATAACCGGAAGGATAATGAGGATTAGGTGAACCTGAATTACCAGAACTTCCAACCAGCACAACATTCTGAGAATATGCATATCGTATCACATCCCTGAGTACAAGTGAAAAAGAGTTATCGCCAAAGCTCATATTAATGACTTTAATCCCCATCTGAACTGAATAAAGTATTGCGGCTGCAACATCATCTTCTTCACCATATCCGCCCGGATCAAAGGCACGGAGATTTACAATCTTTATATTTGGTGCTGCACCAGCAATACCGGAAACATTATCTGTTTGAGCGCCTGCTATGCCGGCAATATAAGTTCCATGTCCGTTTTCATCAATCGGATCGTTATCCCAATCCAGGTAATCACCTCCGGTGCTGTCAAAAGGAAAACCAACCCTGTCTGTAAAATCCCAACCCATATAGTCATCTATGAAACCGTTTCCATCATCGTCACAATTATTAAGTCTTTTATCTTCGGGTACTCCAGTCCAGCAAGGATCATTCGTGCCGGTCATTCCCATTTCACCGGAATTATAAAATATTTTATTCATCAGATCAGGATGAACATAATCAACACCAGTATCGATCAGCCCGATTAATACACTATCTGCACCCGTGGTTTCATCCCATGCATCAAATGCCTCTATTTTATTTAAAGCCCATTGCTGTGAAAGCAAGGAATCGTTTGGAACAAGATCCATCCTGTAAGTAGTTTCTTTTTGAATATATTCTATATCAGGATCATCATTCATAAGCTGCTGCATAGTGTAATCATCAACATCCTGAAAGAAAGTTACTTTGATTATTCTTCCAAATAGATCATCCCTCTTCGCAATTCCTTTCGCAAAATACTCAACAGATCGAAGTTCGGAACCCAACTGAAAGTTTGAAACTTCCGGTATAAACTGATTTTGAGAGACTTTCAGAGCAATTTCTGACTTTTGTACATAATCTTTATACTTGATAAAATAACTGTTTTGCGCGACAAGGATGGTTGAATGAATTAGAATTATGAGTAAAGAAATGCGCAGCTTATATCTCATAAATTTCCTTTTTGAACTTAGCATCTATTTGTGTGGGATATTTACCCGAGAAACATGCATGGCAAAAGTTTTCTTTACCAGCTTCTGAAACCGCTTCAAGCATTTCATCAATTGTTAGATACCTGAGAGAATCAACACCCAAAGATTTTCCTATTGCATCAATATCACCGTGATAACGGTGACCAATCAACTCTTCTTTACTCGGAAAATCCATTCCGTAAAAACATGGATGAACAATTGGCGGGGATGATATCCTTAGATGAATTGATTTCGGATTTGCTTCTCTGATTAATTTTACAAGCTGATGTGAGGTAGTACCTCTCACAATTGAATCATCAACTATCACTACAGTTCGCCCTTCAAGCACTCCCTTAACTGTATTAAATTTTATTTTAACTCCAATTTCACGTTTGGCTTGCCCGGGTTGAATAAATGTTCTGCCAATATAATGGCTTCTGATCAATCCGATTTCTAACCTGCAATCAACACCTAACTTTTCCAATTCTCTTTGATAGCCGAGTGCAGTTGTGTTAGAACTATCAGGAACACTGATGACAATTACCTTCTCACTATCTTCATTATAAACAGGGTGATTACGAGCAAGCACTTTACCTAACCTTCTCCTCATTTTGTCAACATTATGCCCAAAAACAAAACTGTCTGGTCTAGAAAAATAAATAAACTCGAAAACACAATGTTTCTTTTCCATATTATTTTCAGTGAATCGAATTGATTTTATTTTTCCAGACTGGATCACTTCTTCATCAATTACTACCATCTCTCCAGGTTCCACTTCACGGATAAAATCAGCCGAAAGAATATCAAAAGCACATGTTTCCGAAGCGATAATGTATGCGCCATTAAGTTTACCAATCGATAAAGGTCGAAAGCCTTGTGGATCTCTGACACCGATTAGTTTATCATCTGTCAGAATTATTAAAGAATAAGCACCGTCTATTTTTCCGATTGCTTCATTAACCTGGTCAGTCTGATCATCCATTCGACTGCGTGCAATGAGGTGTGGGATTACTTCCGTATCGCTTGTTGTTTGAAAAATAGCGCCTTCATTTACTAATTCTTCACGTAACGTTCTGGCATTTGTAAGATTCCCATTATGAGCTACAGCAAGATTCCCCATCCGATAGTTTACCACAAATGGCTGAATATTTTTTAAAGACTGAGACGATCCCGTTGTTGAGTAACGTGTGTGTCCAATGGCTGACTTCCCGGTAAGAATATTTTGGAACACAGTGGAATCTTCAAAAACTTCAGAAACAAGCCCTTCCCCTTTCTGAATATGAAATACAGATCTTCCTGATTCATTTTTATTTTGAGTTACAATTCCGCAAGCTTCTTGTCCCCGGTGCTGCAAAGAATGCAAACCATAATATGTTTCAATAGAGGCAGTGGTTGAACCAAATATTCCAAAGATGCCACAATTACACGTTGGCTTTTCCCGTTCCAGATTTATTTGCATAATAAAAAATAGGATGAGTTGTTGTTAAATTAAAGGTCAAATTTAATGATACATTCGGAAAACAGAAACTATTAATATGTTTATGGAACCAACTAAGACATAAAATGATGCTAAAAAATTTGAGTAAAACTAAAAAGGCTCAACCTGGTTGAGCCTTACTGTCGGAACGGCGGGATTTGAACCCGCGACCCCCTGAACCCCATTCAGGTACGCTACCGGGCTGCGCCACGTTCCGAATTTATCTGGTATTTAATTGATATTATAAAAAGCTGCGATCTATAATTTGGTTAACATAAATTCCAACAAACTTTTTATGTCCTCAAGGTCGCCTTTTGATGATGGATTGGATAAGTCATCTTCATCTTTAATTTCAATTAGATTATGTTCAGCTCTTTCATTTACTTTAAATTCAGGTGCTTTACCCTGAATATAATCTTCCAAAATTTTCTTGGCACCCTCTATTGTATATTTTTTTTCTCGTAGCAATTCTTTGATATATAAAATAAGCTGAATGTCTTTGTTGGTGTATATCCTGTTTCCCGCCCTGTTTTTCTGTGGTTTAAGCTCTTCAAATTCCGTTTCCCAGTACCGGAGAACATACTGTTCTATATCAGTAATTTTACTGACTTCGCTAATTGAATAGTATAATTTCTTTATTAAAAGGTCTTTCATAGCATTATCTACTATTTTAATTAGAAAAATAAATAATCAACAATTCAATAGCAAGATTAAGCTTGTTTTCTGATTAAAAACTTTAATGATTGAATGTAACCTATTAAAGATAATAAGATAGCATTATTTTAATTAAGTAATAAATGTGAACTATAAAATTACTTGTTATAGGATAAGATTAATTACTTTTGAAAGGATATTCGGAATGAAGTAAGAATTACTAACTGTCAAATATTTTTTCCAATATATATACCGCAGCGAGATAGCTTTTTTCCCTAAATCCGCTAATAAATCCATCGCAAACTGAGGCTGTTAAAAGTGTTTGCCTGAAGTTTTCTCTCTGTCCTATATGTGAGAGATGAACTTCAACTTTCGGTAATTTACATAATTCCAATGCATCCCGGATCGCAATAGAAGTATGGGCATATCCGGCAGGATTAATAATCAATCCATTGTAATTATTTTTACTCGCAGTTTGAATCTGATCCACTAAATCACCTTCGATATTGCTCTGATAAAAAGTAAACTTATGCGGTGTAAATTCAATTGAAAGCAGCTTCTCAATTGAATCTAAAGAAAAGTTTCCATACAGGTCAGAGTCTCTTTTACTTAGAAGGTTAAGATTGGGTCCGTTTAATACAAGTATCTTCATTTACTTTCTGTCATTTCTTCTATTATCTCCCGAAGCCGTGGAGTTAGATAAATTTTATCGATTTCAAGTTCCTTAAGCGCTGTAGAAAGTATCATTACTTTTCGCTGTAGATTAGCCAATTTATTTATTACAATCACTTTATTTTCATTCAATAAACAATAACCACCAACAAAATCACCTTTTTCAAATCTCACAGTTGCTCCGAGCTGGTCAGCGACAGACTTTAGTTCCTGCATAATTACTTCAAATTCCTTTTCTTTAATTTTCATTTGGCTTGCGTTTCAAATCAAATGGTTTAAAAATTAATAAGTAAGGAATAGCTAAATAACAAATAATTATTATCAATGGAAATCCTTGCAGGCTCTCGATTCGTTTAACTATCAAACCAACAGCTGCCTGATCAAGCGTGCTGCTTGAAGAAAAAATTTGTATTAAATCCCAATCAATTAGCATCAAAACAATTTCAAATGGTAAAGTGAAATAAACGATAACAGAAATAATAAATAGCCAGCCGTTTTGTCTGAGACTTATCTTTGATGTAAGAAGAAACAAACTAAATGTAACAATAAAAATAAGATATGATATAAATGTTAACAAAACCGTTGGCGCTAAAATGTTTAAACTTCCGCTAAGAACCTGACCGGTAAAATTTTTTTTGAGAACAATTTCGTTGGATTCAAAAAGCTGGTAAGTTGCAGAAAGTCTGGCTATATATGAACCTAACCATACCAAACCGGATGAAAATGAGAAGTAAGCCGCCAACCTTGCAAAAAGATTCATATTTTTCATAACACAACATAAATAGTTAAATTAAAAATAAAAAATAAAAATGATTATTGCCTCAATTGATATAGGGACAAATACAGTTTTACTTCTTATTGCAGAAGTGAACCTGACTGTCGGAACAATCGTTTCTATTTTAAATGAATATCGGATGCCGAGAATTGGCAAAGGTTTAACTCCAGGAGAAAACATCAGTGACACAAAAATTGATGAACTTTTCAGTGTGCTTGCAGATTATAAGTCCCTTATTCTTGAATGTAAATGCGATAAGATTCTTATCACAGCTACAAATGCTTTAAGAATTGCTTCAAATTCAAATGAGATTAAGAAACAAATTAAAGCTACTTTTGATTTTGATGTTGATATAATTTCAGGTGATCAGGAAGCTGAATATGCATTCCTAGGTGCTTTATCTGGTTCAAATCAAACACAATATTCATTGGTCATTGATATCGGTGGTGGAAGCACTGAATTAATTTATGGCAATTATAACAATATCAGTTTCAAAAAAAGTTTTCAGATTGGTTCCGTAAGTGCCACTGAAAAATATTTTATGAACGCTCTCCCGTCAACCGATGAATTGAATATTTTTATGAACGATTTAATAAAAATATTTTCTGAAATAAAGAACAAGTTTAGACCGGACAATGTTATTGCAGTTGCAGGTACTTCTACAACTTTAGTTTGCATGAAAAATAATTTGAAAGATTTTGATGAATCAATCGTTGAGGGAAGCACCCTCAGTAGAAATGATTTATTAATTTTAATTGACATTATTGCCAAATTAAATCCTGAACAAATTCGGAATAAATTTGGAAGTGTAATGAAAGGAAGAGAAGATATAATTTTAGCCGGAGCTATTATACTTAAGTCAGTTATGGAATTAATCGAACTTAATGAAATTACTGTAAGTTCAAGGGGGACCAGGTACGGAGCGATCGTTAACTATATGAGGAAAGGTCTGAACTGATTACATGGTGAAAATTATACAGGAAAAAGTCGATATCACTTTTCCCCGCAATTAAAGGCGGCAGGATTCTAATTACATTTTTGTTCGTACAGTTGACCAAAACGTTCCGGTTTCTTAACAATTCTACAATGGGATCACACTCAGAAGTTAATTCAACTCCGATTAAAAACCCTTTCCCTCTAACTTCTTTTATCAGTCGAGGGAAACTTTTTTGTAAAAGGATTAATTCTGAATAGAGATAACCCCCTAACTTCTCAACAGAATTAATTAATTGCTTCTCAAAAACCTCTTTGATGACAGCAATTCCCGCTGCACAAGCCACAGGATTACCTCCAAAGGTAGTTCCATGGTCTCCGGCAGTGAAGACATTGCCCAGATCACGCATAGTCAGGAATGCACCCAATGGCAGTCCTCCCCCAATTGCTTTTGCAACTAAAATAACATCCGGAAATACATCGTAATGATTAAATGCAAATGGCTTCCCAGTTCTTCCAATCCCCGATTGTATTTCATCGGCCACGATTAAAAAATTATATTTTTCCCTCAGATCAAAAAGTATATCAACAAAATCTTTATGAACAACATTAATTCCTCCCTCACCCTGGATGAATTCCAATACAACCGCAGCCGTTTCAAAATTGATTTTTCTCAGAAGATCATCCTTATCATTGAAATTAATTTGATTCATATTCTGCAGCAGCGGAGAAAAATATTTTTTATTTTTTTCGCGACCGCTTAAGCTCATCGATCCATAAGTTCTTCCATGGAATGAATTGGTTAGAGAAAAAATAATACCATCCGGTCCTTTAACTTTCCTTATCAATTTAATCGCCGTTTCTATTGCTTCCGTCCCACTATTCGTAAAAAACACTTTATTCATTCCTGAATATTTAATTAAAAGCTCGGCTAACTTGATTTGTACATCTGTAAGATAATAGTTTGAAACATGAGCAAACTTCTTTATTTGCTCTGTTACAGCATTTATAATTAATGGATGGGAGTGACCAAGAGCGTTCACAGCAAGCCCTGAAAAGAAATCCAGGTATCTTTGCCCGTCCTTTGTAATAAGATGAACTCCTTCTCCGTGGCTTATATCAAGCGGTATTCGTTTGTAAGTGTTGAGAAAAAACTCATTCTTATTATTTGGTTCTATTAAATTCATTCGAATAAAATTAAACAGTAAATACCAGGATTGATAAAATCATGATGAGTACAGATAGAAATCCCTTAAAAATCAGAGTGCTGATTAAACTGCTTAAAATATTTTTTGACTGGGTGTAAAAAGCATAAAATGAAATTAATGTGCTCCATAGAATAAATACTATTTCAATTCCTGAAAGCAGGTATGCAATGTTTTTTTTTAATACAAAAGGGGAAGGATTTAATGAAAATATATAATCACCGAACACTATTAATTCTATTGGAAACAAAATGAATAACGAAATTACGTGCGTAGACTGAGTATAGCATAATATTGCAAGATTATCTTTAAACCTGGTTTGAAGAGAAAAATTTTTTCCGATCAATGTAAACAAAAATGCAAACAGAAACATAAAACCGGAAATACAGGCAAGAACTATCAAGTAGCTGACAATCAAACCTGTGCTGGTTTGAAATTCGCCAAGAGTCGACATTGCCACGAACCTGGTAGTTATGAGATATTTAAATGATGCAAATATTAAAATGAATAAAATAAAATTTTTTTGCTCGGAAAAAATAATAATCTTAAATGCTTCGGATGGATTCTCGATTAATAAACCAATCGTTTTCCACAGATCGAGATTATAAACTCTGTCCCTTAAATGGGATTTACAATTTAAACATGTAGTTCTGTAGAAAGGATTTTCTGATTTGCAATGCTGACAGGTAACAGAGTTTTTCATCATTATTAAAATCTATAAAATTAAAAATTATACCTGAAATTCATCCTCATGGCACCTGTAGAAATATCCTCTTGAATATTAAAGTCATACAAATGTGCATCAACATAAGCATCAATTAAGTTGAGGAGATAAACCAAGGTAAGATAAAGTGTAAAATTATCTCGTTGATCCCTGTAAAAATCTCTGTATGTTCTGTAAAATTCTTCACCCGTCTGGATGTATAAGTCTCCATTTGTTTTGTACAGATCATTATTATTAATCCATTCGTAGATGAACCATCCGGCAAAGCCCCAGATTACAGGTATTTTCCAGTAAGATTCATTATAGAATTGTCCCAGACCTGGAAGGATTGCACTCCTGGCAACTGCACCCCAGGGTGATTTTTGCATGACAAAAGTTGTGTCGCTGCCAGAATTGGGTTGAGTAGAATTATCTTGTGCCGTTAACGTACTGAATAAGAGTAACGAAAAAAGAAATGAATTAATTGTAAGTTTTATTAATAATTTCAAAAAGTTCAAACAACCGTTCTAATTCATCTTGAGAATAGTATTCAATTACAATTTCTCCGCTGCCATCTCGTTTCTGTTTACAGCTTACCTTAGTTCCGAATATTTTCCGGAGCTTATCTTCAATATCAGACAGATTTGCTGAAATAGATGAACTCTTTGTCATAATGGAAGCAGAATATTTTTTCACAGTCTTTGGTGTTCGATCGATAAATTCCCTAACCAGCTTTTCAACTTTTCTGACAGATAGATTTCCGTCAAGAATCTTTTTCAACAACTGCAGTTGAACATTTTCATCAGGAATATTAATTAAAGCCCTGGCATGTCCCGGTGATATTTCTTCTGAAAGAAGTGAATCCTGAATCGCTTTTGGAAGTCTTAGCAGCCTGATTGTATTCGCTACCGTAGTCCTGTCTTTTCCAACCTTATCGGCAATCTGTTCTTGTGTAAGATGACACTCATCCATTAGTCGTTTGTAAGCACTTGCAATTTCAAGTGGATTTAATTTTTCACGCTGAATGTTTTCAATCAATGCAAGGGCAAGCATCAGTTCATCCGACTCTACCTGGATGATGTATGCCGGAATTTCCTTATATCCTATTTCCTGACAAGCTTTTAGTCTTCTTTCACCTGATACAAGCTGATATTTGTGGTCGGGGGTTCTTCTTACAGTAATTGGCTGAATAAGACCATTTGAGAGAATGGATTTTTTTAATTCCTCCATAGCTTCAAGATCAAAATTAAATCTTGGCTGATAAGGGTTTCGTGAAATAAAATCAACAGAGATTCTTGCCAGAATATCAACCTGCTTTCCGTCATCATCTTTCAGATTTATAATTTGATCTGTATCCGGGGAATTGCTGACATAATCCTGGGGTTTAATTAATGCGTCAAGTCCACGCCCTAACCCGTGTTTAAACTTACTCATATTTAATTTATAGTTATCGATTTAGAATTTTTTTCAAGAAGTTCTGCAGTAAACGCCATATAGTTTTGAGCTCCGGTTGAAATTGCATCATACAAAATGATTGGCTTACCATAACTTGGAGCCTCAGATATTCTAACGTTTCTGTTAATGACCGTGTTGTAAACTTTTTCTCCAAAATATTTTCGTACTTCATCCGCAACCTGGTGAGAAAGTTTTAACCTTGTATCAAACATCGTAAGCAACACACCTTCAATCTCTAGTCCAGGATTATAATGCTTCTTTACAATATTGATTGTGTTCAACAGTTGTCCTAATCCTTCCAAAGCAAAGTATTCACATTGCACAGGAATTAAAACCGAATCAGAGGCAGTAAGTGCATTCAATGTTAAAATACCTAAAGAAGGAGGACAATCAATTATAATATAATCATATCGCTGATTAATCTCACTAAGAGCAGTTTTAAGAATTTTTTCTCGTCCTTCAAGATCAATCATTTCTATTTCGGCACCAACCAGGTTAATATTTGACGGGAGCATATCCATGAATGGCATATGAGAATCGATGATAGCATTCTGAACATTTTCTGCTCCAATTAAAACTTCATAAATAGATGGTTTATGATTATTTATGCTTAATCCTGAAGATGAATTTGATTGCGGATCAATATCAACTAATAATGTTTTTTTCTCAGCTGCTGCGAGTAATGAAGAAACGTTTATCGCTGTAGTGGTTTTACCAACACCGCCCTTTTGATTTGCTATTGAAATTATTTTTGTCATAAATATTAACACAGAGAGATTTAATCCCTGCTGTAAAATAGGTTTAAATCTTACTCAAAAAAAATTATTGAATCGGTTCATTAACAACAAATTTATAAACTTATTTCTTCGCCGAAATTCATAACTCTAACTTTAAAGCCGGCAGATTCAACTTTAGTCTTAAACTCATTTGGATCTGCTTTAATTAGCGGATAAGTATTGTAATGCATCGGGATAGCGATTTTTGGTTTCACAAATTCAACTGCTCTGACTGCATCTTCAATTCCCATTGTATAGTTATCACCAATTGGCA
>DATDOL010000126.1:0-7836 GCA_035293265.1 Ignavibacteriaceae bacterium
AATTGTTTCAGGATTAACAGCTGCGATGATTCTTATTGATCAGAAATTAATTAAACCTGACGATAAAGTTCATACTTATTTTAAAGATTTTTATTCCTATGATAAAAAGGATATTACTATTCAACATTTAATTTCGCATAGCTCAGGCTTTGGGACGAAGATTAATGACCTGAACGCGGAATGGAGCAGGGATGAATTAATACGTTCGCTCGGCTGGCAGATACTTGACTACAAAACAGGTACAGATGTTAACCTCAGCCCGGTAAATGATATCATTCTTCAACTATTAATTGAAAAACTTTCCGGGAAAAGTCTCGATAAATTTTTAAACGAA
The DNA here is from genome assembly GCA_035293265.1 of Ignavibacteriaceae bacterium. GTDB lineage: Bacteria > Bacteroidota > Ignavibacteria > Ignavibacteriales > Ignavibacteriaceae > DATDOL01. The sequence continues at coordinate 335 of DATDOL010000126.1, forward strand.
TATTTAATTTCCAAGCTGAATTTAAGCAGCACAAATTATTTTACACAGCACGATTCAGAAAAAAATCAGATACCATATTCAACCGTAAAGCAGACGAATTATATTTCACCCAAAACCTGGATTGATGAAGTTGCCAGTATTATGAATGGAATTACTGCCGTTCAGGGTTTATATTCCAATTCGGGTGATCTCGCACTGTTTGCACAAATGCTTCTGCAAAAGGGTTACTATGACGACAGGCAAATCATAAATGCAAACACTGCGGTTGAGTTTATACTGAATTTTAAAACCGTAACGCCGCATGGATGCACAATCTGGATAAATGAAAGAGAGAATTTATTTATTATTATTCTAAGTAATGCTGAAATTAAAAACGGAACTCACGAAAAATTTATCAAATTTTTTGACGACCTGAAAAATAAAATTTATAATGAACTAACTTTCGGATCTAAAAATGATTAGTACAGCTTTTAGAACAAAACTGTTCTTCGTTTTATTAATTTTTCCTTATGGTTCTTGTAACACTAATATGAACAACGGTTTTGATGGAGATATAGATCTTCCACCAGGATTTAAAATTGAAATTTATGCAAGTAATGTCAGCGATGCACGATCAATGGCATTGAGTGAAAATGGAATTTTATTTGTTGGAACAAGAGAGGCTGGCGGAAATGTTTATGGCATCCTTGATAGTAATAAAGATTACGTTGCTGATGAAGTTGTTATCGTTGCTGCCGGGTTGAATATGCCGAACGGTGTAGCTGTAAAAGATGGCGATCTTTACGTTGCTGAAGTCAGCAGGATATTGCGATTTAATAATATCGAACAAAATTTTCGTAACAAACCGCTTCCAGAAATAATCAGGGATGACCTTCCGACTGAACGACATCACGGCTGGAAATTTATCAGGTTCGGTCCTGATGGAAAACTATATGTTCCTGTCGGTGCACCGTGCAATATATGTTTGTCAGATGATGACAGATTTGCTTCCATAATGAGAATGAATCCTGATGGAAGTAACTTGGAAGTTTTCGCTTACGGTGTGAGAAACACTGTGGGATTTGATTTTCATCCATCAACAAATGATTTATGGTTTACAGATAATGGAAGAGATTGGCTTGGAGATGACCTGCCACCGGATGAATTAAATCATGCACCACAAGCCGGACTGCATTTTGGTTACCCATTCTGGCATGGAAGCAATATCCCTGACCCGGAATTCGGAAGTGGTCACACAGCTTCAGAATTTACTTTGCCAGCACAGGAACTTGGTCCTCATATTGCTGCGCTTGGAATGAGATTTTACACAGGCAATATGTTTCCTCCGGAATATCAAAACCAGATTTTTATTGCCGAGCATGGAAGCTGGAACAGATCAGAAAAAACCGGCTACCGTGTTTCACTTGTTAAGCTTGAAGGAAATAAGGTTGTCAGTTATAAACCATTTGCACAAGGATGGCTTAAGGGTGAATCAGTCCTGGGAAGACCTGTTGACATTCAACAGTTGGATGATGGTTCGCTTTTAGTTTCAGACGATCATGCCGGTGTAATTTACAGGATAAGCTACAGCAATTAATTGAATTTAATCATTCGAAATTTTTAGATTCGAAATAATAAATTATCCAAATAACTATCAGCTTGTCTGTATCTTCAGTTCCTCTGCGAACTCTTTACTAAATTCTCTTATCTTGTTTGCGGCTTTAGAATTCTTAGTTGATTTCTCAAATGTATCTGCCATCTTTAAAAACATTTGATAGAAATGAATGTTCATATCATTGAGAAGCATCTCTTTTGTCCAGAGGTCGATGCTGTACGTCAACTTTTCATTATCATCCCAGAGAGAAAGCATTAAAGTTTTTGCAGATTTGCTCCCTTTAAAGCCGGTATCATCAGCCTCCCATCTAATGTCAGAAGGCATTTTATCATCATCGAGCTTAACTGATAATTTTATTTCTGATATTCGCATAAATTTTATTTTCTCCAAGGAAGAATTAGTATTTCGGATACTAGTCAAATTCTCTTTCGACCGGATTTTTTTTTGAGACTATTTAGGTGCTCAATCCAAGATCGATATCAACGGTGATGGTGTCATAGTCATAAACAGAGGTTACTTCTGCTTTGTAAACATAAAGTGAATGCTTCATTTTTTACCATTATCTTTGATCAAGATAAAATAATTTTATAAATAATTTTAATGAAGATAAGTGAAAACAGAAAAAATCCCAATTAAAATAATTCTGTTGATTTTATTTGTTATCTGTTTCCAGTCATCAGGCATATCTCAAATAAGATTTTCAGTTGGAGGATTCATCGGCGGGGGTTACATTAAGGGGAATTCCCCTTCAGTCGGAAGTGTTAGTGCCTCTTTATTTATTGAAACCAACACAATTTTATTCGCAGAAGTGATGCCACGTCTCGGAATTATATTTGCAAAAGATTTTAATGCAATAATTCCTAATGTTGAAAAACCTTACTTCCCTTTCGTTCAGGGAATAACTTTCAGGGGAATAACAACTCAATATTTTGAAGATCATATTTTTTTAGAAGAAGGTGTGGGATTGCTTGCTTTGAATGACAGAACATTCAGCGATACAGTTTCGTGGGGATACGGAATTGTTCTTTCAATTTCCGGCGGTTGGGATTTAAGAGGATTTGAGCTGAGTGGATTTAAACTTGGTGCAGGAATTGAGTACGGAATTACATTTACAAATACATTACCGCAGTATTCTTCTTTGCATTTGTTTGTTCATTATACATTATAACGCTTCAAAAAATTCGTGTGGATATTCTACGGTACCACTTTTATTTATCAATTCTCCTTCAACTAATTCCAGCGCTATAAACGCTTCATCCGGCGCATCGAAAGGTGCAGTTATTTTCCATCTGCTTGCAGGTTCAAATCCGAATTTCGGATAGTAGTTCGGATGACCTAAGACAATGACTGATTTATATCCAAGCTCTTTTGCTTTTTCCAATCCGGCTAAAACCAGTTTTGAACCAATCCCTTTGTGCTGATATTCAGGAAGTACAGACATAGGTGCTAATGACAAAGTTTCATATTCATTTTCAGCAGATTTAATTTTTACCGGATAGAAAAGAATGTGACCAACAACTTTATCATCAGTCAAAGCAACTAAAGAAAGTTCTGAAATAAAGCCGGTTGATATTCTTAAACTCTCTACCAGCTTCCCTTCATTAGTTTGTTTGAAAGCAAGATCATTAACATTTGTGATCGTTGAGAAATCCTTTTTGGTTTCATTTCGGATTTTTAAATTCATTCTTGAATTCTGCCGGTTTCCAATTCGTCAGCAAGTCTCTCAAATTTATAAACAAGGCGGATTGCTTCCATCATTCCTTTTGAGTGCACTGACACCGTTCTGTTATCTTCACTCCTGTAAATAAAACTGCCAGGAAGTCCCTGGATATTTCCATCAAATGAAACACCGACTATTTCAGAATTCCTGTTGACAATCGGGCTGCCGGAACTTCCGCCGGTAAAATCATTTGTTGAAATGAAATTGAACGGAGTTGAAAGATCGAAATCAGATGGAAGATCAAGCCATCTTTCAGGCAAACTCCATGGATATTCGTTTTCGAATGAATAATAACGGTCATACATTCCGTAAAAAGTTGTTATAACCGGTGCAGTCGTTCCATTGTAAGAAAATCCCTGAACAATACCATCCGAAATTCGTAAAGTAAATGTTGCATCGGGAGGAATTGAAGTTCCATAAACTTCAAATAGTGCTTTGCCTAGCTGCTGATTGTAAACTTCCTCCAAATCAGAAAGATCCGTAAGGCGTTCACTTAGTTCATCTTCTCTATTTCTTGCTTCCGTGATAAAACGAATAAACGGATCATCGGAGTTCTCTATTGCTTCGTAGCCGTCATCAACTATAGATTTAATTCCGTCCAAAGTAGTGATCGAAGAATTTGAAAGAATATATTCAACCGCTTCCTGGCCTTCATTGCCGTACGTAAAATTTTTAACTAATTCGTCATCCGAACCGAAGGATTTGTATAAATTATCAACCACAGCTTTTAACAATTCGTTGTTGTAATCAAAATTAAAATCTTGAGGAATCAAAGAACTAATTGTACTGTCAAGTTCCTCGCCAACGTAGATTTCGCTTCGTTCATCTTCCGGATATTTTAACTCCTCTGCAATCATTAATAATTCATCGGCAATAAAGAAATATTCAGGTGTATCAAATGAATTAACATTTAGGGCTTCATATTTTTCAGAGATGATTTGCGTTTCGTAATAAATTTGCTCGATCTTTTTCCAGATGTCACCATATTTATTATTCAGCACTGTTTCTGAAAGAACAATCTGCCGGAAATTATTTTCAAAATCTTTTTTCCTCTGCATCAATACCGGATCCTTCAGACCCGCGAGCATCCCCGAGTAAGCTTTTAACGAATTCTGCAGCGATAACAAATGATCGTTCAATTCAGCTTTTTGTTCCGGTTCTTCTTCAATCATCTTAATATAAGTTTCAATCAGGCTGTTCAGAAATTCAATTGTTGCCGGATAAGCATTGTCTCTTAAATATTCTAACTGGGTAATAGTTTTTAATCTGTCTGTTGTGCCGGGATTGCCGATAACGAAAACGGGTTCACCATCAACGGCTCCGTTTTTACTCCACTTCAGATAATTTTTTATCTTAACCGGGTTTCCTTCCTCATCATAAGCTCTGAAAAACGCACAATCCAGGTTATACCTTGGATAAGTAAAATTATCATAATCACCTCCGAAAGCACCTAGCTGAAATTCCGGAACAAAAACGAGTCGTACATCTTCATATCTTTTATATCCATAAAGAGAATACCTGGCACCATTGTATAATGGAGTTATTAATACAACAAGACCGGTTTGCTCAGAATACTTTTCTTCAATTTCAATTATTATTTTTTCTTCCATTTCGATTCTCTGTTTTTCTGTTTCTGCATTTTCAACCGTCTTAAAAATTTCATCTGTTACGTCTTCGATCAAAATGAGCTGATCAACAAACAATCCTGGAACAGGTCTTTCATCTGCTAATGTTTCTGCGATAAATCCATTGCTGTACAAATCTTCATCTTCAGCAGTTACTTCCGTTACACTTTCCCTTGCACAATGATGATTAGTCATTATCAAACCATCTTCAGAAATAAATGAGGCTGAGCAGTAATCAGCAAATTTTAAAGTGCTTAATCTTAAATTTGTAAACCATTCCTCCTCCGGATTAAAGTTATATTCGCCTACAAAATATTCAACTGGTGGATTTTCAAAAGTCCACATCTTACCAGTGTCAAATTTCCCGGCTTTAATAGTATCTAAATTTAATTCGCCATCAACACTCTGTGCCTGAATGAAAATTGACTGAACTATACATAAAAAAACAAACAGCAAAATCGATCTTGACTTAATAAGGAGAAGTTTGGAAATCATATTCGGCGTTCCGGAATTATTAGTGAAAAGATGATTGAAAATTATACATTAAACCTAAACATTCGCATCGGAATCGAAAAGTGATTATTGAGGCTTGGATAAATTATTCAACAAAAGGGATAAAAAAGATAGGCGTAATTAAAAACAGATGGCTCACTAATCAGAATACTTTTTGGAAAAGATACACCAATACATTGTGCATTTGAGAATGCTTTGAAAATTATAAAATTTCTCGGGGCAACTCTAAATATATGAGTCCGGCTGATAGAGCGGTTCTATTTCCCACTCATCTTCAATTGTTCCGATGCAATGTGAACATTTAGGAACATTGAAAACAACCTTTTCTTCATTAGGGGCAGCGCGAACAAAATTAAGTATTGTTCTGCAGCTTGAACACTGCACAGCATGAGATGTTGTTGTTTTCGCACTGCAATCCGGACAAAGATAACCTAATTCTCCCGGTCCTTCTTCAGGATTTACCAGGAAGATTGAGTTACATCTAGAATTGTTGCATTTAGCGAAGTGCCACTTAACAGTATCGTTAGTTTCGATAACGGTCTCCACAGAATTTGTACGTCCCAATGTAAAAACTAAAAACTTAAAAGTCTAATGAAAAATTCAGAACTTCCCAATATTTTTTAACTTTAATTTTTTGGAAGAGCAATCAAACTTATCCTGATTTTCAGGTCTAAAAAATCCATATCTTTATACCAGAAAAATTTTTCAATAAAATCCGGGATTAAAAAACGGAGCAAATTAATGGGTAAAATTAACAGTTTTAAGGCTTATGATGTCCGTGGCAAAGTCCCGGGTGAACTAAATATCGAACTCGCATATAAGATTGGAAGAACTTTTACAACCTTAGTTAAAGCTAAAAAGGTTGTCGTTGGAAACGATATAAGAAAATCTTCGGGAGAATTGTCCGAAGCTCTGATTAATGGAATAACTGATTCCGGTTCTGATGTTATTGATATCGGATTATGTGGAACAGAGATGATTTACTTTGGAACTCCCTATTTTAATGCTGACGGTGGAATAATGATTACAGCAAGTCACAATCCTCCCGAATACAATGGGATGAAATTTGTTAAACGGGATTCAGTTCCGGTCGGATACAGTTCGGGTTTGAATAAAGTCGAGGAAATGATTACTTCGAATCAGGTTGGCGAGAAAAGCAGCCGGAAGGGGAAAGTTATAAGAGAAAATATTCTGCCGCAGTTTATTGATAATTTGAAGAAGTTTTATGATGCCGGAAAGATAAATCCTTTGAAAGTTGTTGTGAATGCAGGAAATGGCTGTGTCGGTCCTGCCTTGGATGCAATTGAACCGAGACTGCCGGTTAAGATGATAAAAATATTTAACGATCCTGATTCTGATTTTCCGAATGGTGTTCCGAACCCAATGTTGGAGGAAAGCAGAATGCCAACAATCGAAGCAATTAAAAAAAATAAGGCAGCTCTCGGGGTTGCCTGGGATGGAGATTATGACCGATGTTTTTTCTTTGATGAGAAAGGAAATTTTATTGAAGGATATTATATTGTCGGCCTTCTTGCAATATCTATTTTGAAAAACCAGCCGGGTGAAAAGATTGTTCACGATCCAAGGTTGGTCTGGAATACGCAGGAAGTTGTTCAAAAGTTTGGAGGTAAAACAGTAGTGTCTGTCAGCGGTCACGCTTTTATTAAACAGAAAATGAGAGAAGTGAATGCAATTTACGGTGGTGAAATGTCTGCTCATCATTACTTCAGGGATAACTCTTACAGCGACAGCGGAATGATTCCTTTCCTATTAATTCTGCAGTTTATGTCTGAAGAAAAGAAAAAACTTTCTGAGTTAGTTGAAGAAATGATTACAGCATATCCTTGTTCTGGTGAAATAAACTCAACCATCGAAAATCCTGAAGAAAAGTTAAAGGAAATAGAAAAAAAATATTCTGATGGAAAGATTGATCACCTCGATGGAGTATCGGTTGAGTATCCAAAATGGAGATTTAACTTAAGAATGAGCAACACAGAGCCGATCATTCGTTTAAATGTTGAAAGCAGGGGTGATGAAAAGCTGATGAAGG
>DATDOL010000127.1:0-18347 GCA_035293265.1 Ignavibacteriaceae bacterium
GGTAACAATGAACCGGAATTTATTTCGATTGTGATTGCTCTCTGGCATTTGGGTGCAGTTCCGGTTCCACTTAATACACGGCTCCTGAATAAAGAATTAAATGAATTAATTCTTCGTAGTGATTGTAAAGCAATCCTAGTAAGTAAAAATCATGATGGGAAAAAATTTAAATTTCCGGTTGAGTCAGTTACTTATCCATTTTCAACAACTTCAAAAGGAATACTGGAAAATGATTTCCAGCCTCAATTCACTTCAACTGCTGTAATTATTTTTACATCAGGTTCTTCTTCAGCTCCAAAAGCTGTTGAGCTGAGTTTTAAAAGCTTATTTGAAAGTGCAAAAATTGGAAATAAAATCCTGAGACAAACTTCGGAAGACAGGTGGCTCGCCAGTTTACCGTTTTATCATGTAAGCGGTTTTTCTATAATTATACGTTCATTGCTGTTCGGTACTTCAATCATACTTCCGGAATCAAATTCGGTGGAAAATATAGTCACGGCAATTTATATGTTCAATCCAACATTCTGCTCAATAGTACCAACCCAGTTAAGTCGTTTGATTAATTACGATGTTCAGGAAAAAGAACAGGTCAGGCATTTGCTTGTAGGCGGAGGATTTTCAAATGACAAAATAATTCTGGATGCATTAAAGCTTGGATGGAATGTTACAAAAGTTTACGGCTCAACAGAAACTTCGGCATTTGTTACAGCAATTACAGGTGATGTTGTTTTATATAAGCCAACGTCTGTTGGCAAAGCACTTCATCCCAACGTAATTAAAATTCTGAATGATAAAGGTATAGATGTAATTGAATATGAACTTGGAGAAATCGCAATCTTTACTCCTGCAATTATGAAGGGTTATTATAAAAACGAAGTTGAAGCGAAACAAAAATTTAAAAACGATTATTATCTTTCAGGAGATTTAGGTTACCTGGACCATGAAGGCTATTTATACCTGGAAGCAAGAAGAACGGACCTGATTGTGACCGGCGGTGAAAACGTTAATTCAATTGAAATAGAAAATGCTCTGCTAACTCATCCCGATGTTGATGAAGCTGCCGTTATTCCTTTAGCAAATGAGGAATGGGGACAGGTTGTTACAGCCGTTGTTGTATTAAAAAATAATAAAAATAATTTATCAGTTGAGGAATTAAATAGGTTTCTCAAGAATGAATTAGCTGATTTTAAATTACCCAGAAAATTATTTATAGAGAAGTCATTGCCTAAATCTGATTTGGGAAAAATTGAAAAAGAAAAACTTATTGAACATTATAAGTTTAAGTCTCTTTGATGTGATTCGAGTTTTTTATTTATCTCTTCAGGGATTGAAACTTTTTTCCATTTATTCTTATCAACGAAAACATGAACGGTTCGTGCGGATGCTGCCATCTTTCCACCTGAATTGAGCCATTCATAAGTAAGCTGGAAGGAATTTTCTTTAAGCAGAGTAACGGAAAGATTTATTTTAATTTCATCGCCGGATTTAAGAGGTTTTAAATACTCGCCGTCGGTTTTAATAATTGGCACTGCAAATTTTTCATTATTCCAATAGTTCACATCCAGCTTAAAGCTGTCAATCATTTCCTCATAAACTGAATGACTTAATTCAAAAAGTTTTGCATAAAAAAGGATACCTGCCGGATCGCAATCGTAAAAATTTATTCTTCTTTTAACTGTAAACATATTGTAGTGAATCGTTACTTCATCTAAAGACTTATGAATTTTTATACTCAATGCCTGCTGAAATAAACAGAAAAATTGCTTCATCAGCAGAAAAATTCCCGTGTTTATAAACAAATATAAGTTCCATTATAATTACTAACTATACCTGTGCAACAAAAATCAGCTTGTAATAGTAACTCATTTTCCTGATTTTTGTTTTGCCAATCAATTAGTAAAAATTATAAGAGTTAAAATTGTCACCCGAAATAAATATTCATATAAAATCTTTATCTCCGGTCACTAAATATTTCTACCTGGTATCCGGATTTCTTTTAGTTGCTATAGGAGTAATCGGTATTTTTCTTCCGGTGCTTCCAACAACAATATTTTTAATCTTAGCTTCGTTATGTTTTGTCAAAAGTTCACCGCGTGCAAACGAGTGGCTTAGAAGTCATAAAGTGCTCGGTGCTTACATCAAAAACTACCAGGATAAATCCGGATTAACAATCAAAAATAAAATTTTCAATTTAAGCATGCTTTGGTTAATGATTTCACTTTCTGCATTTCTGTTTACTGATGAACTATACATCAGGCTGCTATTATTTGCTATTGCAATCGGTGTTACAATCCACCTCGTAACAATCAAAACAAAAAGGGAAGTTTAAGTGCTTCAGCATTTTTATATAAAAATTGTTTTTCAACAAACGAAAAAGAAATTAAAATCTGATTGGAGAGTGAAAAGAATCGGGAGCAGCAGATAACTTCAGCTCCCGATCAAAAAAGAAAAGAATTAATGTTCACTTGGTAAAAATCTTTTTACATAAGGAGAATGCCCCATAATTCTTACACCGCCATGACCTGAAGGACCTTCACCCAAAAATTCTGAGAACCATGCTTCGTGTTCGATTTCTTCGTGAAGTATTGCAAGCGCAAGATCATAGGTTCTGTGGTCTTTTCCAAACGTATAGTTACAGATCTCGGTGTAACCGGTAACCGCACAGCGTTCAGCATTCACCAAAACCTTAAGCATCGCCTTGATGTCTTTGGGGTTCTTGGGTAGAAACGCCGGTGGACAGGCAGAAATATTATGGAAATCAACCATGCTCCTCGGAAGTTCGCCGCCTAATTCATATATCCTTGGAACAAGCGCTTCGAAATGATTCCTGTCCTCAATCCGGGCATCCTCGGTGATTGCTTTTAAACCCTCACCATCCAACCCAATCAGATTAACACGCAGAATGGTGTAATAGTAAAAAGTAGTTAATTCGGCGGAAGCATTTTTTACAAGCATATCGAGAAGTTTTTTAACATCAACGCCTGCTTTCTCTACCATTTTTCTGGCAACCTGAGCCATAATACCCTCCTAAAATAATTTTTAAAGTTTGTTATCTAAATAATAAAAGAATTTCTATGCTTCAGAATTTTTATTATTAATTTTGATTTCAATTTAAAAACTAAAATTATTTTTTGATTAATATGAAGTAATTAAAAATATTTAAAATGGAATCGTTCGAAATGTACATATTTTGAACTGGGTTTTCAACTTGATTGTTTTAGTCTTAATTATCACAGAATAAAAAATTTCAATTCAAGGAACAGACTACATTCCTGTATTTTATTCTTTTAAGCATACCATCTCTAAATCAATTTTATATCCTCTAAGAACGGCAGCTTTTCCCTAACTTCACTTACATAATCTTTATTTAATTCTACGATATTAACTTTCTCCTCATTTTCAATTGCAATAATTTCTATTCCCATTGGATCAAACACACTACTGAAACCGGGATAATCCAGTTTCGGATCTTTACCGACTCTATTTACTCCGGCAATATAACATTGGTTCTCAATTGCACGCGCTTTCAGCAATGTCCTCCAATGCTCAATTCGTGTGTGAGGCCAGTTGGCTATATTAACAATAAGATGAGTTCTCCTCTTTCCATATTTCCTGTAAAGTTCAGGAAAGCGAAGATCATAACAAATTGATAATCCGATCTGCCACTTTTTAATTTTTGTAATTGCAGGATTTGCACCGGCCTGGTAGTTTTTATCTTCCTCTGAATACGAAAACGGATGAATCTTTCGGTAAAGTTTAACCAATTTTTTATTTGGAGTTATATGAAGCAAGGTATTGAAGTTCCGCGTTTTTCCTTTTTCAATAATTCCGGCGAAAACATTTGTATTCAACTTCGATGCTATATTTGAAAAAAATCTGAAGCTATCCCCCAGAATTCCTTCAGCAAAATTACCCGAATTCATTGTGAATCCCGTTAAAGTCATTTCAGGGAAAACCAGCAAATCAGGATTATTTATTCCATCTACCAGCTTCAGTATTTTATCCTTGTTTGCCGGCTTGTCTTCCCAGACAGGACTAAATTGCACTAATCCGATTTTCATAAGTTAAATTTAAATTATTTATTATCTTTATGCGAAGTAAATTAAACAATTTTTAATATTAGTCTGAATGTCATCATCTGAAAAAATACCTGTTGGAATTCTTGGTGCAACCGGAAGTGTTGGACAAAAATTTATACAATTACTTACCGATCATCCCTGGTTTGAAGTTAGGGAACTTTGTGCTTCAGAGAAATCTGCAGGCAAAAATTATGCTGACGCTGTTGATTGGTTTTTACCTTCCGCTCTGCCGAAAAACATTGGTAAAATAAAAGTTCAAAACTGTGAACCTGTTTTGAAATCGCATGTTGTATTTTCCGGACTCGATTCGAGTGTCGCCGGAGAGATTGAAACTGAATTTGCAAAAGCTGGTTATATTGTGATTTCAAATTCAAGAAATCACAGGATGGACGAAGATGTTCCGTTACTCATCCCGGAAGTAAATCCGGATCATCTTGGATTAATCAAGCATCAGAAGTATGGTAAGGGATGTATAGTTACAAATCCCAACTGCTCCGTTATTGGAATGGTGATTGCTTTAAAACCTCTTCTTGATAATTTTGGTTTGGATGCCGTGAATGTTTCTACGATGCAGGCAATATCCGGTGCCGGACACCCAAAAGTTGTTAAACTGGACATTGAAGATAATGTTATCCCGTTCATCAAAGGTGAAGAAGAAAAAGTTGAAACCGAGCCATTAAAAATTTTCGGAGAGCTGAATGGACGCAAAATAAATTATACAGATTTTAAACTCAGTGCACAGTGTAACAGGGTAAATGTGAGTGATGGTCATACAGAATGTGTCCAGATTAAGTTAAAGAAAAAAGTGAATGCAGAGGATATCAAGGAAGTATGGGATAACTTTACTTCGGAACCGCAGACACTTAAGCTGCCTTTAGCTCCATCAAAACCGATTCACTATTTTGAAGATGATTACTTTCCCCAGCCAAAGCACCTCAGGGATATCGATAAAGGGATGGCAGTGTCAATCGGAAGACTAAGAAGCGATTCTATTTTTGATTATAAATTTGTTATACTGTCTCATAACACAGTACGCGGTGCAGCAGGCGGTGCAATTCTTTGTGCTGAACTTATGAAAGCAAGAGGTTTACTTAGCTGATATTATTTAATCGGTAGTTGTATCGGAATTTTTCTAGCTAAATCATTTTTGAAAAAATTATAATCCAGGTTTTACTCCGACGTTGTGCAAATTATAAATTAATCGAAATATGAAAACCAATAATAAATTCAGTTTCGAATTTTTTGACTGTTTACCCGAAATGTATTTTATGGTAGGTAAGGATGGAATCATCCTCCAGAAGAATAAAAAAGCAGCCAAACTGTTGTCATCTAAAAAAAGTGAGGGAGTAAATAATTTTTTTGATTTAATTGAATTATGCGACAGGAATCTTGCAGAAAAATCTTTTTCTGAAAGCATTCAGAATAATTCTCAAAATACATTAATAACAAGATTTTATATTGACCGAAAATTTTTCGATGTAAAAGTAATCTTCACTCCCCCGACTTCATTAAATGGTAAAGAAAAACAGGTACTTATAGTTGCAAATGATATTACGGAAGCAAAGGCAAAAGAAACAGAATTACTTCGGTTCTTCAACATCGTTGAGAATAGTATTAACCCGGTTCAGATTACCGATCTGCATGGAAAAATGATTTATGTTAACCCTGCATTTCTTAAAGCAAGCGGATACCCTAAGGAAGAATTATTAGGAAAAAATCCAAAGATATTCGGGAGCGGTAAGCTGCCAAAAAAATTCTGGGATAAAATGTGGCAAACTATTTCAAGCGGAAAAGTCTGGTTTGGTGAAGTTGAGGATCAAAGAAAAAACGGCGATCCATATTTTACACAGTTATTAATCTCGCCAATAATTGATGATGAAAATAACGTTACCGGGTATTTTGGAATTCACAGGGACATGAGTGAAAAAAGGACTCTTGAACAGCAATTAATTAACACACAAAAAATGGAAAGCATTGGTACACTGGCTGCAGGAATTGCACACGAAGTTGGAAATCCGCTCGCATCCATTTCAGCAATCGTTCAGGTTGCACAAAGAAACACCAGTGACGAATTCATTATCGAAAAATTGGGATTGGTTAAAAGCCAGATAACACGCATTTCAAAAATTATAAGAGACCTTGTTAATATTTCCCGTCCTTCAAATTTTGAATTACAGGTGACGAACATTAATGAATGTTTAAAGGAAGCCGTGGAAATAACCAAAGTCGGGACAAAAGCAAAAGACATAGATTTTGTTGTTAAGCTGAATGCCGATGTACCACGTCTTCCATTGATAACCGACCAGGTAGAACAGGTTTTCGTAAATATTCTGCTAAATGCAGTCGATGCAGTAAATGAAGCTGGTAAACCTGATGACGAGAAACATATAATTGTCGAATCATCTGTTTCAAATGATGAAGTTTGCTTTACAATATCAGATACAGGGACGGGAATTGCTGATGACAACCAAAGCAAAATTTTCGAACCTTTCTTTACAACAAAAAAACCCGGTAAAGGGACCGGGCTGGGTTTGTGGGTTAGTTACGGAATCATTAAAAGTTTTCAAGGGGATATTAAAGTCAGTAGTAAAATTGGTGAAGGAACAACTTTTACTATCACCATACCAATTCAATAGAGAGCAGGGATAATGGATAATAAAATTTTAGTAGTTGATGATGAAGAAATTATAAGAGAATCGCTTTCTTATATCCTCAGGAAAGAAGGCTATAGTGTTGAAGAGGCGGCTAATGGTAAAATTGCTTTCGGAAAATTAAAAGAAAATTCCTTTGATCTGGTTATAACTGATCTTGAGATGCCTGAGATGAAAGGTACAGCACTTCTGGAGGAAATTAAAAATTTACACCTAAAGACTTCCACGATTATTATTACTGCCTTCGGATCATTGGAAACAGCAATTTCAGCACTGCGAAACGGGGCAAGCGATTATATTTTAAAGCCAATCGAATTTGATGAATTATTATTTAAAGTAAAAAAATTATTTGAAGTCAGGGAACTGCTTATTGAGAACAGGTTTCTGAAGAAAGAATTGCAGCGTGAATATGATTTCCATAATATAATTGGAAAAAGCCTGGCAATAAAAAAAATTTATGAGATGATCAGTGCAGTTGCCGATGCAGAAAGCACTGTGCTGATTACCGGGAAAAGCGGTTCCGGTAAAGAACTCGTTGCCCGTGCACTTCATTTTAATTCAAGAAGAAGTTCTAAACCGTTCATAGCAGTTAATTGCGGAGCGATTTCAGAAAATCTTATTGAGAGTGAATTATTCGGTCATAAAAAAGGTGCATTCACCGGGGCGATAAGTGATAAAGAAGGATTTATGAAAGCATCTGAAGGTGGAACACTTTTTTTGGATGAAATAGGTGATATGCCTCTTCAACTCCAGGTAAAGCTTCTTAGGGCAATTCAGGAAAGAGAATTTACACCAGTCGGAACAACTTCACCGATTAATATTAATATAAGATTCATTGCATCTACTAACCAGGATTTAAAAGAGCTTGTAAGTCAGGGAAAATTCAGAGAAGATCTGTACTTCAGGCTTAACGTTGTTGAAATTCATCTCCCATCTCTTAAAGAACGCGAGGAAGATATTCCCCTCCTCGCAGATCATTTCTTAAACAAATACAGGAAGCAAATGAATAAACCTGTTAAAGGAATTTCGAATGAAGCGATGAGAGCATTGATAAAACATGAATGGAAAGGTGAAGTAAGGGAACTGGAAAATGTAATTGAGAGATCAATGATATTCTGCAAAGAAGATTTTATTACCGTTAAAAATCTTCCCGAGGCTTTCCAGGAAACCGGAAGCCAGGCAGATTTTTCAATTTCGGGCTCGCTCGACGAATCAGTAAAAAGATTTGAAAGAGAGATTATAACTCGCGCACTCGATTCAAACGAATATAATAAAGAAAAAGCTGCCGAAGCGCTTCAGGTAGGACTTTCAACTTTATACAGAAAGATGAAAGAGTTGAACATCCAGGTTTAAAATGATCATCAATCAATTCTATAAATTCTAACCAAGGCATACTATGGAGGAATTCATAATCAGCGATGAGAAATCAAAATTAGATTTAAAATTAATACTCAAATTTCTTACCAATTCTTACCGGGGAAAAGGCAGAACTTTTGAGGAAGTAAAAACCTCAATTGAAAATTGTTTGTGTTTTGGTATTTACGCTGAGAACAAGCAAGTTGGTTTTGCAAGAATCCTCACTGATTATGTCATCTTTACCTACCTGATGGATGTTTTCATCGTTGAAGAATTTCGTGGAAGAGGATTGTCGAAAAAATTGCTTGAGAGAATTTTTCAAGATGAACGATTATTCAAAATCAAAAGATGGATGCTGGCTACTTCAGATGCACATTCATTATATCAAAAATTCGGATTTAAGCCGGTTGAGAATCCGGAAATTTATATGATAAGATCGAATGATGCAGCTAAAGTACAACCTTTACAGTTACGCTGATAAAAGCATTCTACTTTTTGCGAATTGCAAGTGCTTTACCTTCTCAGTACTGAGAATAAATAGTTGAAATTCTATCAATATTAGAAGATTTTTGTTATATTTTGATGGTACTTCATTTGTTAGCAAGCGGCAACTAATATTCTCAACATTTAATACAAACAAATATCTGACAAACTAATTACAGGAATAAAAATGAAAGACATAATATTTTATTTCGTTTTTGTATCAGCTATAGTTGCTCTTTTTGCTTTCGCATTTTCATTTTCACAAGGTGATGAGCCGGCAGGGGAAAAAATATTTTTGAACAGTAAATGCAATAATTGCCATACCGTTGTTTCGATGGAAATTTTATCCAAAACGGATGATGCTGTGGACTTATCAAATGCAGGTTCACCCAGTGATGCTGTATTAATAAAATCATACCTCTTAAAAGAACAAAAGATTAATGACAAAGAGCACAAGTTAAAATTCAAAGGTTCGGCAGAAGAGCTGGATACTTTAATCAACTGGATTGGTACATTAAAAACATCCTCTGAAAATTAATGATTTAGGTTTTCATTGATCATTGAAAATATTTTCGCCTGATGAAGTTATTATTTTTGAATAGAAGTACACTCGTTTTAATTATGAGTGTTCTTCTTTTTATATCCGGGAACACTTTCCCCCAATCAAACGACGACTGTTTGATGTGTCACGATGATGATACCTTCACGATGGAAAAAGATGGCAAAGAGAAACCGATTAATGTAAGTGAGACTAAATTTAATTCATCCTCTCACTCAAAGTTAAAATGCATTTCCTGCCACTTTAATTTTAATGCCGAAGAAATTCCACACAGCGAAAACTTAATTCCGAAAGCCTGCGGAGATTGCCACCAAAAACAAATTATAAAACATCTTTTTCATCCCCGACTATTAAATGCTACAGGCAAAGAAAAAGAGAAAGATATAAATTGCATCAACTGTCATGATTATCACTATGTAAAAGATCCAAATGATAAAGGTGGAAAATGGAGTGTCGAAAATCTTCCTAATTCCTGCGGTCAATGTCATTACGAAATTAAAGAGAAGTATCTTGCGTCCGAACACTACCAGGCATATAAGGAAGGTATGCTTGGAGCACCGAACTGTTTACACTGTCATAAAAATCCAATTGCAAGAGTTCATTCAAGTGAAGATACTGTAAGAGTAAAAATTTCTCAGGAAAAGTTGTGCTTATCCTGCCATTTAGATTCGCCGGAAGTCCGGGCGAGGACAACTCCTTCGGCTGGCTTCATCACGATGTACGATAAAAGTGTTCATGGCTCTGAATTAAATTCCGGTAACCCTAAAGTAGCTAATTGTGTTAATTGTCATAGTTCACATGAAGTATTAAAAAGTACTAACAGTGATTCACCAACTTTCAAAGGAAAAATACCCAACACTTGTGGGGTTTGTCATAAGGATATTTCTAAAGAATACCTTGAGAGTATTCATGGAACTGCGCTTAAGAAGGGGGTTAAAGAATCACCTGCTTGTACTGACTGTCATGGTGAACATAACATACTTAAACATGACGACCCAAAATCACCTGTTGCATTTCAGAATCTTTCACGTGAAGTATGCTCACCCTGCCATAGCTCATTAAAACTATCAGACAAATATGGAATAGTCAGCGATAGATTTGAAACTTTTTCAGATAGTTATCATGGACTGGCTATTGAAGGCGGCTCAGTCGCAGTTGCAAATTGTGCAAGCTGTCATGGTTCTCACAACATTAAACCTTCATCAGATTCGACTTCAATGATTCATAAATCGAATGTTGTAAAAACATGCGGCGGATGCCATCCCGGTGCAAATGATAAATTTACAATAGGAAAGATTCATATCACGCGGCAGGATGAAAGTGAACCAATAATTTATTTTATCGCTTCAGCTTATATTACTTTGATTTTTAGTGTCATCGGATTAATGTTTATGCATAACCTGTTCGACTTCTTTAGAAAATCTAAGATCAAGAAGATGAAGCAAAGAGGTTTGATTAAAGAAGAAGTACATGGTCATTCATTGTACCTGAGGATGACATTAAATGAAAGAATACAGCACATCACTTTGGCAGTTAGTTTTCTTCTACTTGTTGTAACCGGCTTTATGTTGAGTTATCCGAACTCATGGTGGGTTTCACACATTCGTGATTTAAGCAGCGGTACATTTGAAGCCAGAAGTCTGCTTCACCGGATTGCTGCTGTTACAATGGTTGTTGTCAGCTTGTATCATATTTATTATGTCTCCTTTACCATTCGCGGCAGAGAATTAATTAAAGATTTACTTCCCCGTTATAAAGATATCAGAGATGCAATCGATGTAGCAAAGTTTAATCTTGGATTCGTGAAGATAAAACCAAAACTTGATAGATTCAGTTATGTGGAGAAGGTAGAATATTGGGCATTAGTCTGGGGAACAATTGTTATGACCGCAACAGGTGTAATAATGTGGTTCGATAACACTTTTATGGGAATATTAACCAAGCTCGGTTGGGACATTGCAAGAACAGTTCATTATTACGAAGCCTGGCTAGCATTCCTGGCAATAGTTGTCTGGCATTTTTACTTTGTAATATTCAACCCTGACTCATACCCTATGAACCTTGCATGGTGGAAAGGAACTATTACTGAAGAAGAAATGGCTGAAGAACACCCGCTGGAACTTGAAAGAATTAAAACACAAAAGAAAAGTAGTTCTTCTGATGACGAATTAAATAGTCTCCCAAAAGAATGAATAGAATATTTATAATTTTACTTTTCTTTACGCTTCACTCCCGTTCTTTTTTTCCTCAATCGAATGACGATTGTTTAATGTGCCATGAAGATCCGGATCTTAAAACTAAAATCGGTAATAAGACGGTTTTACTTTTTGTAAACCAGAAGTCATTCTCATCTTCGGTTCATGGAAATCTAGAATGCATCGATTGTCATACAGAAATCAATTTTGAGGAAACCCCACACAGAGAAGAACTCACAAAAGTGGAATGCGGAACTTGTCATGATGATGTTCAGAAACTTTATACTGAATGTCTTCATGGAAAGGCAAACGCTAAGGGAGATGCTTTAGCTCCGCTTTGCCAGGATTGTCATGGCAATCATAATATTCTACCAGTAAAAGACCGGAACTCAGTGGTATCTCCGATGAAAATCCCCGTTCTTTGTGGAAAGTGTCATCGTGAAGGAACTCCCGTTCAACTGCAGCGAAACATCCCGAAGGATAGTATTTTAGAAAACTATTCTGAAAGTATTCATGGTGAAGGGTTATTAAAAAAAGGATTAATTGTTTCGGCAACCTGCGTATCTTGCCATTCAGCCCACAGAATATTGCCACACACAGATCCTCGTTCAACAATTTCAAGAAAAAATATTGCAACAACATGTTCTGTTTGTCATTCAGAAATAGAAACTGTCCATAGGCAAATAATCAGAGGTGAATTGTGGGAGAAACAGGCTAATACTTTGCCTGCCTGTGTTGACTGTCATCAGCCGCATGAAATAAGAAGAGTTTTTTACGATTACGGAATGTCTGATAAAGACTGTCTCGAATGTCATGATAATCCGAATATTGTTGCTTCAATTGACGGCAAATCATTATTTGTAAATTATGCAGAGCTGAAAAATTCACGGCATACCGGAACTGCATGCAGTCAATGTCATACTGAAGTAAATGTTTCTAAGAAACGACCATGCGAAACAATACAAAAAAATGTCGACTGTGCCTCATGCCATGCTGAAGTTGGTGCAGAATATTTAGTAAGCATGCATGGCAGTCTTACAGCAAAGATGGATGAAAATGCTCCAAGCTGTAAAGAATGTCATGGCAATCATGGAGTCTTGGGAAAACTTAATCCTGAATCACCTACTTTTGCCACAAACATTCCGAATCTTTGCGGTAAATGTCATCGCGAAGGAGAAAAAGCCACCGTTAGGTATAAAGGCAGTGAGAAGGATATTATTAATCATTACACCGAAAGTATCCACGGAAAAGGATTATTAAAAAGTGGGTTGACGGTTACAGCTACATGCACTGACTGTCACACTGCACATAAAGAATTACCGCATACAAATCCTGAGTCAAGCATAAATCGTAACAACATATCACACACTTGCGGAACCTGTCATCATGGAATTGAAGAGCAGTTTGCTAAATGTATCCATTCCCCATTGGTCTCGGACACAGAAAAAAAATTACCGGTTTGTTTTGATTGCCACAGTGCCCATGAAATTAGAAGAGCTGACACAGAAGGATTCAAGCTGGAAATTATGAGTCAGTGCGGAAGATGCCATGAACAAATTGCAGAAACTTATTTTGATACTTATCATGGAAAAGTTTCCCAGCTTGGTTATACAAAAACTGCCAAGTGCTATGATTGCCATGGTGCTCACGATATTCTTCCAATCACAAATCCGGAATCAAGGTTGAGCAGACAAAATGTTGTGGAAACTTGTAAAACCTGTCACCCTGCTGCTAACCGACAATTTGCCGGTTATCTTACTCATGCAACACACCACGATCCGGATAAATATCCTTTCCTCTTTTGGACATTCTGGGGAATGACTGGATTGCTCATCGGAACGTTTATAATAGCAGGTTTACATACACTTTTATGGTTACCACGATCTCTGGAGTGGAGAAGAAAATTAAAAAAGATGCATGAAGATGAATTAAATTCAGATAATGATGAACCAGTTGAGAACAAAAGTAAAACTGAGAAAGATGAAGAATGAGCAATAAGAATAAATATGTCTTAAGATTTTCAAGATTGAACAGGATATTGCACGTATGTATGATTGTCAGCTTTCTTATTCTCTCACTTACAGGTATGAGTTTAAAATTTTCATATACAGGCTGGGCAAAAGTTCTTTCAAAATTCTTCGGTGGTTTTGAATCTGCAGGTTACTGGCACCGGTTTGCTGCAACGATTATGATTTTTGTTTTCATCGCTCACATAGTTGACCTGATTCGACTCAGAAAAAAAGAATTCGGTTCCTGGAAAGCTTTACTGTTTGGAAAAAGCTCAATGCTTTTCAATAAAAAAGACTGGCATGATCTCAGAGATTCATTAAAATGGTTTATCGGAAGAGGGCCAAGACCGGAATATGGAAGATGGACATACTGGGAAAAATTTGATTACTTCGCTGTTTTCTGGGGAATGTTTGTGATTGGTTCTACGGGGACGACACTTTGGTTTTCTGAATTTTTTACTAATTTTTTCCCTGGTTGGATTCTTAATGTGGCAACCATCATTCATAGCGATGAAGCGCTACTGGCTACAGGATTTATTTTTACAATTCACTTTTTCAATACTCATCTCCGCCCTGAAAAATTCCCGATGGATATTGTGATCTTTTCGGGAAGGGTTTCACTTGAAGAATTTAAATTGGACAGACCATACGAATACAAGGAATTAGTAGAAAAGGGAGAACTTGAAAAATATTTGGTTGAACAATATCCACTGATTGTAATTAAAGGAATGTTATTTTTTGGTTGGACAGCACTTGCAATGGGATTCAGCATTATCATCTGGATTATCTATGCAATGATTTTTGCATACAGGTAATTATATTTAGCCATAAGATATATTTAAAGTCCAAAGTTTAATTATGCGGAGATTTTTTCCTCCTTACGTTTATAATCCAATCACATTTTTCGGTGCTGGTCTTGCCGGACTAAGTTTTGGACTCATTCTCTTTTTAACAATCCTGGAATTCCTTTCCCCCGAAACAAAACCTTATATGGGTATAATCACCTTCATCATCCTTCCGATATTTCTCTTGATAGGGGTTTTTCTATTGGTTTTCGGCATGCTCAGAGAGAGGCGAAGACTCGAAAAAGGAATTCTAAGAAAAAAACGATTTGTGATAATAGATTTTAATGATCCGAAACAAAGGAGAATGATCTTCACTTTTTCTACCGGTGCAGTTCTACTGCTTTTCTTTTCAGCTTTTGGAAGTTATAAAGCTTATGAATTTTCTGACTCAGATGAATTTTGCGGAGAAATGTGCCACGAAGTTATGGAACCCGAGTATACTGCCTATCTATCCTCACCTCACTCCAGAGTAGGCTGCGTTACCTGTCATATTGGATCAGGAGCAGCGTGGTTTGTTCGTGCAAAAATTTCCGGAGCTTACCAAGTTTATTCTGTTCTATTTAATAAATATTCTAAGCCGATTCCAACTCCTGTACATGACTTGAGACCAGCAGAAGGAACTTGTGAACAATGTCATTCTCCGGAACACTTTTTCAGTGAAATTAAATATGAAGCGACTTATTACTTATACGATGAGCAAAACACCAAATCGTCAATCGCTATGTTTTTAAAAATTGGTGGTGGAAACGAACGTCTTGGAAGAAGAGAAGGAATTCATTGGCATATGAACATAGCAAATAAAATTGAGTATATATCCACCGACTCAATAAGAAATGAAATTCCCTGGGTAAGATTAACCAGGTCGGATGGAACAGAAAAAATTTATAAAAAGAAAAATTTTACTTATGATGAAAAACGTCTTTCCACAAATAATATCAGAACAATGGATTGCATAGACTGCCACAACCGTCCATCTCACATATACCATCCTTCGGATAAAAGTGTAAACTTATCAATGTCTCTAGGCAGAATCGATGAGTCTCTTCCTTATATAAAAAGTATTGCTGTAAATGCTCTTGAAGAAAACTATTCTACAAAGACGAACGGATTAGACAGCATTGCCTATTTAGTAACTGACTTTTATCATAAAAATTATCCGTCGATTGCAGAGGAGAAAGCAGAAAATATTTCTCAGGCAGTTGACGAAATTCAAAAGATTTATGACCGTAATTTTTTCCCAAGTATGAAAGTCAGCTGGAGAGGTTTCCCTAATCATATTTCACATCTTTATGATTCCGGATGTTTTCGCTGTCATGATGGAGAACATTTCACAGACGATGGAGAGATGATAAGAAAAGATTGTAACCTTTGCCATACTATTATTTCACAAAAAACGAGTGATGGCAGACAATTAGTTTCTATGAATGGTATCGATTTTGTTCATCCCGAATATCTTGGTACTGATCTAAAAGATTTAAATTGTGTTGAGTGTCATGCAAGAAAATAGATTGGATTAGTTCTTTTATTTCTCTTTTAAAAATAAAATTACTATTATTTGTTCAACAATTGAGTAATTATTATTATTTACCAATAGCAATTTTAGTGAGGGGTAATTTCATTGATTTTAATTTGCGGTAAATATTCAAAACAAATTCTATGGGGAATACTTTACAAACAACAAGTCCTACCACTTTTAAGGGCAAACTATGACAAGTGACCAATCAATGAATCCAAACCAAAGCAATAAAAGTAAACGCCGTGATTTTTTGAATATTCTTCTTGGTGGAGGATTTATTGCATGGCTTGGTGCACTTTTATTTCCTGTCTTCAAATATCTTGAACCCCCGGCCATCGAGGAAGTTAAGGTATCTAATGTTAAAATTGGTACCGTAGAAGACATGGAAAAAGACACCGGAAAAATTATCAAGTTCGGTAACAAACCTGTCATAGTAATCAGGAAACAAACCGGAGAATATATTGCATTTGGCGGTGTATGCACTCACTTGGATTGCATCGTTCAATACAGAAAAGATTACGGACAAATTTATTGCGCCTGTCATAACGGGAGATATGATTTAAATGGAAGAGTCGCAAGCGGTCCACCTCCAGCTCCACTTCAAAAATATGGTGTTACCATTAAAGATAATGAAGTGATAGTTTTCCAGGAGGCAGGTTGATGGAACCAATCAGGAAAAAAAATCAGAATAAATTCTTTAGCTGGCTCGACGAACGATATAATCTGACCGGACTTATTGATTTTGCAAAGAAAAAATCTGTTCCAAAGTTTAGGGAAACTATATGGTATTATTTCGGCGGGATTGCTCTCCTACTTTTTGTTGTTCAGGTTATCTCCGGGATTTTATTGTTGATGTATTATAAAGGAACTGAAGATCTTGCCTTTGAGAGTGTTTATTTTATTTCTACAAAAGTAAGTTTTGGCTGGCTTATTCGTTCCATCCATAGCTGGTCAGCTAATTTAATGGTACTATCTGTTTTCATCCATATGTTCTCAGTTTATTTTCTCAAAGCTTTTCGAAAACCTCGTGAACTTACCTGGTACACAGGGATTGGCTTACTGGCAATTTCAATGGCATTTGGATTTAGCGGATATCTCCTGCCCTGGAACGAACTCGCATTCTTTGCTACAAAAGTTGGAACCGATATTGTAGGTGAGGTACCACTAATAGGCGAACCAATTCTAAAATTATTAAGAGGCGGAGAAGATGTAACAGGTGCAACACTTTCTAGGTTTTTTGGATTTCACGTCGCAATCTTCCCAGGAATATTCGTAATTCTTCTTACACTTCACCTGCTGATGATTCAAAGACAAGGTATTGCCGAGCCTGAAGACTATAAAAATTTACCTCCTGCTGAAAAGAAAACAATTCCGTTTTTTCCAAACTTTGCAATGCGTGAACTCCTGAT
The DNA here is from genome assembly GCA_035293265.1 of Ignavibacteriaceae bacterium. Lineage (GTDB taxonomy): Bacteria > Bacteroidota > Ignavibacteria > Ignavibacteriales > Ignavibacteriaceae > DATDOL01. Next base: position 17,103 of record DATDOL010000127.1, read on the forward strand.
ATGGTTAATTGTTATAAACATTCTTGCCATCCTTTCTGTGTTCTTTCCATGGGAACTCGGGACAAAAGCAGATCCATTTACTTCGGCTCCTGTTGGAATTAAACCTGAATGGTACTTCTTATTTATGTTCCAGTTATTCAAGTACCTGCCAGGTGAAATTTTATTTCTGCCAGGTGAATTTGTTGGAATACTTCTCTTCGGAATTGGAGGACTTCTCTGGGCGATTGTTCCTTTGTGGGATAAAAATTCTCCGGAAGGAAAAAGAAATAAATTACTTACGTACTTTGGAATCTTTGTGATAATATTCATAATCGTTTTTACCATCCTTGGTTTTATTCTGGATTAGGAGACAGATATGAAAAGCAAAATAAAATATCTCTTAACATCGGTTCTGTTTCTAATCCTGGCTTCGAATTTTCTTTTTGGACAAACTAATGACCAATGCTTTACCTGTCATTTAGATTTAGATGACGCTAATGCCAATTTATTCAAATCGGATATTCATTCATCCAAAGGAATTACTTGTGCAGATTGCCACGGTGGCGACGCCACATCCGATGATATGGAAGTGGCAATGAGCAAGGAGAAAGGATTCTTCGGTGTTCCATCCAGAATTGACAGATACCAGGTGTGTGTTCAGTGTCATGCAGATAAAAATAAAATGAAAAAGTTTGGTTCAATTCTGCCAACAGATCAGTATGAAAATCTGCAAAACTCAATTCACTTTAAACCCAGTTTTAATAATCAAGGACCAATTGTTGATTGCATTACCTGTCATAGCATTCACGATATAAAAAAAGTAACCGATCCAACATCAAAAGTTTATCCAACTAAAATTACTGCATTATGCGGCAGTTGCCATAGTAGTGCGGAATTTATGAAGCAATATAATCCCGCTTTGCCAATAGATCAGGTTTCCAAATATAAATCGAGCATACATGGAATTCTTAATGCTAAGGGAGATCCAAATGCTGCTGAGTGTGTCAGTTGTCATGGTTCACACGAAATACAACCTGTTAAAGATTCCCGTTCTCTTGTTTATGCAACAAACATTCCGTCAGTTTGCTCCAATTGTCATAGCGATGCAAAATTAATGTCAAAGTATAAAATACCAACCGATCAATTTGAAAAGTTTGTAACAAGTGTTCATGGTGTCGCTTTATTAGAGAAAGGAGATTTAAGCTCACCTTCCTGCAATGATTGTCACGGTAACCATGGAGCTATTCCACCGGGAGTTGAATCAAT
>DATDOL010000128.1:0-10335 GCA_035293265.1 Ignavibacteriaceae bacterium
CCTGCAAAACCTCCCCCAACAACCAGGTACTTTTTGATCATCTATAAACTAAACTATACTTTGCCCAAACACCAAGAGAAATTCCAACTTTTTTGAAGCGTGAAATTTTTATCTGGTTATGATAAACATCATAATTTGCGTTTACAATTTTTTGAAGCATCCTTGAATAAATGTGCTGCATAGCCCGTGCGGCAAACATTGCTTTTTTATCTTCTTTATTTAAACAAGCAGTAGCTTTATCAAAGTAGCTCCTGGCACGTTCAACCTGGTATTTCATCATCTGAGTAAAATTCGAATTGTAAAGTCCATTCATCAGATCTCTTTCATTATAATTAAATCGATGCAGATCTTCCAGCGGAAGATATATCCTTCCCTTGTGTGCATCTTTTTTCACATCCCTCAGAATATTTGTAAGCTGAAGTGCAATCCCTAGATTGACAGCAAAGTCGCGTGTTGCCGGATGCTTGTATCCAAAAATTTCTATACACATCAATCCGACTGTAGAAGCGACACTGTAACAATAAACACGAAGATCTTCAAAAGTAAGATAACGGTTTCTTTGCAAGTCCATTTCCATACCTCTCATCAAATCAAAAAATGGTTCGAGAGGAATGTTAAATTTTTTTATTGTTGAAGCCAGTTTATTGATGATGGGATATTCAGAAACACCTCTCAAAGATTTTTCAAGCTCGATTCTCCATTTGCGCAATTTCTCATATTTTAATGCTTTAGATTCAAGACCTTCATCAACGATGTCATCAGTCTGACGGCAAAATGCATAAACAGTATTCATCGCATCTCTTTTCGCAGTCGGTAAAAGATTAAATGCATAATAAAAACTGCTTCTGCTGTTTTTCGATACTTCTTTTGCGATATCAATCATTGTGAAATTAAACTTCTCAAAAATATTGAAGCAAAATCAAATTTATTTAATGAAAGTCTTTTGTTTAAAATATTAAAATCATTTTTTCTAATTTTATCCAGGATGCGTTCACCACCATTAATTGTCCAGCTGATTTCAATTTTTAAGCCACCATTTAGTGATTGCAAAAGTCCTCTTCCATCATCGAACATTAATTGTGCTCTTTCAACATTAAACTGTATAAGCCGCTTCAAATTAAGATTATTTTCATTTAACTCAAACATTTTTTCGTCAACTCCAAACCTCATTATTTCGTCCTGCGGCAGGTAAATTCTGCCTTTATCAAAGTCATTCAGCGTATCCTGTAAAAAGTTAGTGATCTGAAGAGCAGTGCAAATCTTATCAGATTGAATGTTCAACTTTTCTTCCCTATAACCGAACAATTCAAGAATTAATCTTCCAACCGGATTTGCAGAATGTTTACAATAATTAATTAATTCATCAAAATTTCCATACCTGTGTTTGATTACATCTTGTTTGAATGCAATTAATAAATCGAAAAAATATTGTACGGTTAATTTTTTTTCTTTGATTGTATTCAATAGGCAATATTCTAGATCGTTAATACACTTGCCATTTATTATTGATTCAAACCGGTGACGGAATTCATCCAACTTCTTAATTCTTTCTTGTTGACTGAATTTTCCTTCATCAACTATGTCGTCTGCAGTTCTTGCATACCAATAAATAATTGCAATGTGATTTTTAAATTCAGTGGGTAAAAGAAATGAAATGACCGGAAAATTTTCGTAATGACTTTTTGCAAAACTTAATGCTTCAGAATAGCCCGATGATAATTCAAAATCCATATATTAAAATTCAGGAAAATATTATAAATAATCAGGTCTGCATTGAATTTTTATCGAAGGAATTCTTAATAAAATAGCATAAAAATGATTATTTACTATTGAATCACTAATATCATTCTGAGCCACAAATTAAAGTAAAGTATTCAAAAAATGAAAAAAAATTAAAGGTTATTCTGGAATAGATATTGGGAATACAGCAAGGGTTTTAATAAAGGTTAAATAAAACGAATTTAGAGTATTAAAAATAAAGCAAACAAAATCACAAATTCAGAAATGAGGGATAAAATGGAAGATTTTTTGAAAAAAGTGCAGGGGGATGTAATAGTCAATGTGGTAAATCTCACTCGTGCGACGAGAAATGAGTCACTGACATTTAAACAAATCCTTGAGGAAGATATTCAATTCAACTTTAAAAAAATTGTTGTTGATTTGAGTATGTGCGAGTTTATGGATTCAACCTTCCTGGGAACGTTAGTAGTTGCTCAGAAAAATATTGCAAAAAAAGGCGGAGAAATTAAGCTAATTGAACCAGCATCAGTTTTACAAACACTTATGTCAAAAGCTGGCACTCTGAAAGTATTTGATTCCTATAAAAATTTGGATGATGCTGTTGATAGTTTCAGTTATAGTTTGAACGGATCAAATCTGCATCCGCTGAATAAATAATTTTTTCTGATAAAAAGTCTCTTGAGGGTTTTAAGTTTTTAGTTCGGCTGGATTAATACTGAATCAAACGGAGTGTTCTAATTTAGTATTACCTGTGCCCGGAACAGGACTTGAACCTGCACTGGCTTGCGCCAACTAGCTCCTGAAGCTAGCGTGTATACCAATTTCACCATCCGGGCCAAAAAATATGAATCAAGAACGAAAAATTATTTAATCTATCCAGGTAATTTAACGCAAAACAATTTTATTTCTGAATAAGAACTTTAAATAAAATTATTACCACCCAGTTTCTCCATTCCGGTTTTCATTTATGATAATAGTTTTATCACTATGGATTTCGCAAACCTGCGGAACATGCTTTCTGTTAATAATATCATAATATAAATCGGGGCAATATTTGTTTGCTATCCTGGAATCACCCAATTTCATAGTTTCAGTGCAAAATGCAACACTATCGATCCCATCAGAATAATTAAAATATTCAACGGGAAGTTTTAATTCCTTATATGCAGCTTCCATAAACATAGCCCATATTGGAAGTGATGCTCTTGCCCCCTGTCCATACCAATCAGTGAACTTAACACGGTGGTCGTCAAAACCAACCCAAACACCACCGACAAGATCTGGTGTAAATCCCACAAACCATGCATCGGAGAAATTTTGCGTTGTTCCGGTTTTTCCAGCTGCCGGGTATTGAAAATATCTTCTGACACCTGCTCCGGTTCCAAATGATACGACTTCTTCCAGCATGCTAACCATGATAGAAGCTGTTTCGGGAGATATTGCCTGGACATATTCCGGAACAAACTGATCAATCAATATTCCGTTTTTATCTTCTATCTTCAAAATAGAAATCGGTTGTATATGAACACCACGGTTTACTATTGTCCCAAGTGCTGATGTAATTTCTAATGGCGTTACTTCAGAAGTGCCAAGAGCGAGCGCCGGAAAAGGATCAAGTTTGGATTCAATTCCCATCCGCTGAGCGATTTTTACTACCTGTTTCGGCGCTGCAATTTCACTAATGGTCATTCTTCCTGTGATCACATTTAAGGATTGTGCGAGTCCAAGTCTGAAAGTTTCATATCCGGAATATTCGTTATCGGAATTACTCGGTGTCCAGCCATTATAATCAAATTTCTGGTTGAGCAGGGAATACGCTGGATAGTAACCATTTTCTATTGCAGTTGCATATATAAAAGGTTTGAAGGCTGAACCTGGCTGTCTTTTAATTCCAGTTACATGATTCAGACCACGTCCAAATTCCCTGTTCTCACCACCCACCATTGCTTTTATAAATCCAGTTGCCGGATCAATTATAACAAAGCCGACTTCAATATTTGTTGCGACGGTTTTAACAGAATCAATAAATCGTGGATCTTTTTTGAATTTATTATAAACTATAGCTTTGTCTTCTTTCGTCTCAGCATCTTTATATTTTTTTGATTTTTTAATCGCTTCATCTACGATAGTTGTTAAAAGCGATTTGTTATTCTTCCAGCTCCAGATTTTGTCAAATAATTTTTGGTATTCCTGGATATGCTTTGTCGAAACACGATTTGCGATAACCTGCATTCTCTGATCAATCGTTGTATAAATGTTTAATCCATCCCGGTACAGATCATAACCATATTTATCAGCCATAGCAGACATCTGTCTCCGAATGAATTCCATAAAATGAGGCGCATCACTCCTCATAACGCTTGGTCTGTCAGAACCTAAAACTATTGGTTCATCTTTTAACTTTTCAAACTCTTTTTCATCAAGCTTTCCTGTGAAAACCATATTGTTCAAAACCAGGTTTCTTCTTGCAAGAGAATTATCGTAATTGGTTACCGGATCATAGTCTCTTGGAGATTTTAGCAGGGCAACGAATACAGCTGATTCAGAAAGAGTTAATTCACTTGCCCGCTTTTCAAAATAAACTCTTGAAGCAGCTTCAATTCCATATGCACTTTTTCCAAAATAGGATACGTTGAAATAAAGTTCAATTATCTCATCTTTAGTAAAATTTTTCTCAATCTGAATTGCGGTTATCCATTCCCTTAATTTTCTTATTGCTTTATCAAATTGATTTTCTTCTGAACTCTTAAGCTCATAAAGATTCCGTGCAAGCTGCTGAGTGATTGTGCTGGCACCTTCTTTGAGTGAAAAAGCAAAAAAGTTTTTTATCATTGCTTTGAAAAATCGAGATACATCAACACCCCAATGATCATAAAACTGACGATCTTCTGTTGAAATCAGCGCATCGATCAGATGTCCCGGAAGACTGTCAATACCCGTTTCAATTCTGTTCTCAATAAAAAATTGACCGAGCAATTCACCATCAGCAGAATACACTTTACTGGCAAGCTGAGGTCTTGGATTTTCTAAATCCTCTAATGAAGGTAGGCCGCTATAAACATAGATAATGAAAATCAGCAATATCAAAGAAAGAATTCCTGGTAAAGCATACCATGGCAGCTTTTTTTTAAATCTCAAAAGTTTTCCTTTTCTGTTTCTGTAGGTATCATCACTGAAATATTTATCTAAATCCGGATCCGGATTCTTTTCTTTAGCCATAATATTAGAGGTTTATTACTTCAAATTTATTTCCGGAAAAAATTCCGTAACATGGCTCATCAAGCCACGAACCAAGATTTATATATATACCTTTATTATATTCCTTAAAAACTCTTTTATGAAGATGACCGAATAATACATAATCAAAACCTGCATCAATTTTTATCCTGGCAGCCTCAAATAAACCATCAACTTCGCCGTAATCCTTTTTTGCTGTGTATTCACGACTCGTTTTACTCGTGCGGCTTGCCAATGCAATTCCAATATCAGGATGGATTAATGAATACAGCCATTGAGTAAATTTATTTCTCAAAATCATTTTGAGCATCCTATAACCGTTGTCGTTTTCAACCATGCCATCGCCATGTCCGATGTAAAAATTTTTGTTATTTAAAGTAACCTCAATCGCATCGTGGTACATTAAAGCTCCAATTTCTTTTGAAAATAAATCACGATGAAGAAAATCATGGTTGCCAATAAAGTAATGTAATTTAATTCCTTTTTCAGTAATGTCTTTTAACGCTGCTAATGTACGGTAATAACCTTTTTGGTAAACTCTTCTGTACTCGAACCAATAGTCGAACAAATCACCAACAATGAATAGTTCATCACAATTAGTTTCAGCAAATCTTAAAAATTTTACGAGAAGTTTTTCTTTTTTTTCTTCTTCATCTTTTCCCTGCAATCCTAGATGGATATCGGAGATGAATAAATAAGTTTTATCCACAATTTCAAATAGTTATTGTACTTTCTCAACAAAAGTACTGATATGATTTTTGAAATAAAATACACATTTACTTAGATGAAAATTCCTCCCTGAATGTTCCCAGCAACCAGCCATCCGGGTCTAAAAGAACAGATTCAATTATATCCTCAGTTTCAATGTTAATATTAGTTTCTTTTGAATTGATATAATAAATTTTTCTGATTTGATTTCCATTTACTAATTGAAACATGATTTCCAGCGGGAAGTTGTAGTGTTCCGGGTTTTCCTGATCCTGCTCAATAAATATTTCTGTTTTATAACCCGCTGCATTTTGAACTACTGACCAGTTGAATTTTACTTTGATCTCACCTTCATAATCCAGCCACTGATGAAAAAAATCATCAAGATTTTTTCCTGAAATATTTTGTGCAACCTCAATAAAATCATTCGTCGACGCGTTAGAGTATTTATAAGTTTCAAAAAAAATCTTTAAGATTTTAAAAAAAGATGCATCACCTACTTCCCATCTCAGCATATGCAACACCCATGCTCCTTTATTATAAACCGTGCTGCTAAAAATATTTGGTTCTGGGTCAGATAAAGTACCGCTAAATCTCCGAAAGTATTTTTTCTTCATTGTTGATTGAAGTGCTTCTTTCCCGTGCTTAACTTCAAAGTACAGTGCTTCAGAATAAGTTGAAAAACCTTCATTAAGCCAGATATCTTTCCAGGTGTCCGGACCAACTGCATTACCCCACCAGTGATGAGCCAGTTCGTGAATTAAATAATCATTAAAGAATTTTTTCCCACCAATTAATCCTGATGAAACTCCAGTGATTGTTTGATTTTCCATTGCTCCCATTGTCCATAAAAACTCAGCTACGCCATATTTTTCTTTTATGAACGGGTACTCTCCAAATAGTTTTGCAAAAACTTTGAGAATATCAGTATGCTCTGAAAAATCTACTTTGCTTTTTTCCAGCTTATCCGGAAGTACATAGTAATTGACTGGCATTGTTAAATTTCCATCAAGGGACGTATACTCCTCCGAAAATTCTTCGTAGTCAGCTGAATAAAGTGCAACCAGGTAAGTGGAAACCGGATAGTAAGTTTTCCAGTGATAGGTCTTCCTGTCATCGTTTGTTAAAATATTAATTAATCTTCCGTTTGAAACAGATACTTTAGATGAATCATTTGTAATTCTCATATCAATTAATGATTTATCATTCGGGATATCATTGCAGGGAAACCATGATGAAGCATAATTCGGTTCGCTTAATGTATAGACTAGCGAATATCCATTCCTTTCCCCAAAAACAAATCCTTCTAACCCAACTCTCTTTGGTGTTCCATTATAAATAATTTTTATTCTGAATGTGTCCGTGATGTTATTTTCTAAGGGTATGGAAAAACTTGTCCCGGAGTTCTGGTAAATCGTGGCAAGATCATTCAAATAAACTGCTTTAATTTCAAAATTATCATGAAAATTAAGATCTAAACTAGTAATCGAATGGTCTAAAATTATCCCTGTAATCTGAGCGGAAGCTTTAAAGTATTTTTGTCCAGGGAATAAATCGAAGCTGAGATCATAATGAAGGACATCCAGCTTTTTTTGATTCTCAGAAATATATTCATCATCATTAAATGAAAATTTATGAAAATAATAATGAGTTAATATTAATGATTTTATTTTGGGAAATATCTTATTAACACTGCTGACAGAAAAATATGATACACCCGATAAAATACAAACAGTTAGTATAACCAACAATATGAAATTGATTTTCCGATAAGTCATTTGATTTTAAATAAAAATAATTTTACAGATTACAAAAAATAAGAGTTAACCAGTTTAAATTTAGTTCCAATTAACCATAAGATAAATTGCCAATCAAATCATAATTATATATCTTATTACAGCAAAATTTTGGAGTGTCTATGATCCACCCGGGTTCTTCCATACTTAGAGATACGATTACTATGCTTCTTGCAGGCGGTCAGGGTGAACGTCTTTACCCGCTTACAAAAGTAAGAAGTAAACCAGCAGTTCCTTTTGGAGGAAAGTACCGGATTGTAGATTTTGCCCTTTCCAATTGTCTCAACTCAGGTTTGAGAAGAATTTATGTTCTGACTCAATATAAATCCGATTCACTTAACCAGCATCTTTACGAAGCCTGGAGTATTTATAATCCTGAACTCGGAGAATTTATTTATTCAATTCCTCCCCAGAGAAAACTAAATAACGATTGGTATCTTGGAACTGCAAACGCAATCTATCAGAACCTGAATTTATTTTCTTCGGATAGAAAAGCAAAGTGGGTCTTGATTCTTGGCGGAGACCATATTTACAAAATGGATTATTTAAAATTACTTCAGTATCACGTTGATAAAAAGGCTATCCTGTCGATTGCCTGTATTGAGGTTCCTAAAGCCGAAGCAAACAGATTCGGTGTAGTTGGTGTTGGCAGCAACTATGAAGTAAATTCATTTATTGAAAAACCTGAAAAACCTCCGGTCATTCCGGACAAACCGGATCATTCATTTGTTAATATGGGAATTTATGTTTTTGATGCCGCTGTTCTAAAAGATATTTTTCATGAAATGGAGACTAAAAAAATTCAGGCAAATGATTTCGGTAATGATATAATACCATTTATGGTGAATTCTAAAATGCCTGTGTTTGCATATAAGTTTTTTGATGAAAATAAAAAATCAAAACCTTACTGGAAAGACATCGGAACTATTGACAGCTATTATGAATCAAGTCTTGATCTGATAAGTATTAATCCTGAATTTAATATGTATGACTACAACTGGCCAATGAGAACTTATCAGTATCAATATCCTCCTGCAAAAACAGTTTCACACGAAGGTGAAAGAGTCGGGCGAAGCTTGAATTCACTCGTTTGTGATGGGGCAATTATTTCAGGTGGATTGGTGGAAAGATCTTTGATCGGACCAAATGTGAGAATAAACAGTTACTCCTATATTATAGATTCAATCATTATGAACAGCTGCAATATTGGAAGACATGCACGAATCAGGCGTGCAATTATTGATAAAAATGTTACCGTTCCCGAAGGTTATGAAATTGGGTTTGATCTTGTTGGTGATGGTAAAAAATTTACTGTAACTGAATCCGGGATTGTAGTTATCGGTAAGAATGAACTGTTACCTGATTAATTGAATTTGAACTGAACTGTTTGAAATACAGCACACTTCTCTTCTCCATATCATTTTATAATTGATATATTCATTTTTTTTTAGAAGATTATCGCGAGGGTAAAAAATATCTAACCCATCAGTGAGTCATGAATAACTATTTAGAAAATAAACTCAAAAATCTTCCCTCCGAACCAGGTGTTTATCAGTTCATTAATGATAAAGGGAAAGTGATTTATGTTGGTAAAGCAAGAAATTTACGAGGCAGGGTGAGAAGTTATTTTCATTCCGGTTTCACTAATGCAAAAACCGAAGTACTCGTTAATAAAATAAGTGATTTCGAATTGGTTGTTACCGATTCGGAAGTGGAAGCGTTAGTTCTTGAAAATAATTTAATTAAAGAATTAAAACCACGATACAATGTAAATCTGAAGGACGATAAATCTTTCCCGTTCATTAAAGTAACAAATGAACCTTATCCAAAAGTTTTTTCAACACGCAGAGTTTTTAAGGATGGTTCGAGATACTTCGGACCTTATACAAGTGTTAAAAGTATGAAATCTGCACTCCGGATGATTAACCAGATTTTCAGAATCAGAAGCTGTAATTATGATATTAATGATGATGCCATTGTCAAAAAAAAATTCAAAGTCTGCCTGGATTATCATATTAAAAAATGCGACGGACCTTGCGAAGGATTAGTAAGTGAAAAAGTATATAATGAAATGGTTGATGAAGTTGTCAAACTTCTCAGAGGTAAAACAGATGATCTTATTACTGAACTTGAAGGTAAAATGAATACTGCAGCATTGGAAATGCAATTTGAAAAAGCCGCAGTGATGAGAGATAAACTTGAACAACTGAAAGTGATTTCATCAAAACAAAAAATTGTCAGCGATGATTTTGAAGACAGGGACGTTATCTCGATCGCTTTCGAGGATAAAGATTCATCCTGCTCAATTTTTAATGTCAGGAACGGAAAGCTTGTCGGCAAAAAACAGCTTGACCTGAAATTAAAAGGCGGAGAGGAATTGTCTGAAATTTATAGCTCGGCATTAAAATTTTATTATACTGAACACACTGAAATTCCAAAAGAAATTTTATTAGAGACAGAACCATCAGACAGTGAAATTTTATTGGAATGGCTTAATCTCCGCACAGAAAAAAAAGTGAAGTTTATTGTTCCTCAGCGTGGCGAATTGAAGTCATTGGTAAAGATGTGCAAAGAAAATGCCATCCTTCAGCTAAAAGAAATCCAGCTTCAAAAAATGAAGAAGGAAGGTAATTTACCGTACTCACTTTCCGCATTGCAAAGAGATCTGCGACTTCCGAAACTGCCTGCCAGGATTGAGTGTTTTGATATTTCAAATATCCATGGTTCAGATTCTGTTGCCAGTATGGTTGTTTTCGTAAAGGGAAAACCTAAAAAAAGTGAGTACAAAAAATTTATCATCAAAGATGTTGAAGGGCCGGATGATTTTGCAAGCATGCAGGAAGTGATAAGGAGA
>DATDOL010000129.1:0-20139 GCA_035293265.1 Ignavibacteriaceae bacterium
GTGGGCATTCAGAGATCCCGGTGCGAATGTGTTCAGGTACTCCGGCGGATACATACCAGTAACATTTGCTAATCCGGGAATAGGTTACTGGATGAAACACAACGGAGCCAGAACATATAATACCGGTGACGAATGGCCTGCAAGCGGAATACAAGTAGCAGATCACGATCCGCTCTCCGGTACTGCAGGCTGGAACCTTATCGGCGGATATGAACTGAGCGTACCGACAGCTAACTTGACTACCATTCCACCCGGATTACAGAGCGGACCAATCTATAAATATTCAGGCAGTTACCAGGTAGCAGCAACTTTGGATCCGGGATATGGTTACTGGATGAAACTTTCTGCTGCCGGACAAATAATCATTCCCGAAGTATTGGCAAAGGGAATTGAGCTGACAGAATACTTCCCTGAACATTGGGGAAAAATTATTTTCACAGATGCAGCAGGAATAAGCTATATTCTTTATGCTTTGAAAGGAAATGCAGACCTCAGTCAATATGAATTACCACCAGCACCAATGGCAGGAATGTTTGATATAAGATACAGTAGTGGAAGAATAGCGGAAGAGATAAACAATGAATCAAAGACGGTAGAGATGAGCGGAGTAAATCATCCGGTAAAAGTGAAAGCAGAGAATATAGACATAACACTGCAGGATGAAACTGGCCTGGAGCTAAATGTAAATTTGAAGAACGGAGAAGAGATAACAATCAGCGATGCTTCAATAATGAAGCTAAAAGTATCCGGCGAAATAATGCCGGATAAGTATGCACTTAAGCAGAACTATCCGAACCCTTTTAACCCGAACACAACGATAGAGTTCTCACTTCCGGAAGATGTTAACAGCTTGAAGCTAACGATCTATAACGTACTTGGAGAAAAAGTAGTTGAGCTAGTTAACGGAAGCTTGATGGCAGGCAAATACCGCTATCAATGGAATGCTCAGAACGTGGCTACGGGTATGTACATCTATGAACTAAGAACAAATAATTTTGTTTCCATAAAGAAGATGGTATTGATGAAGTAAGTATGATATTCACATCTTTATACGGTATCGAATATAGTATTAGTTTGTTGGAGATTGTCAATCTTATTTTATTTATTTCTTAGTGTATATTAAAACAGTTTTAAAAATTTTTTATTAACAAAATTAGACTGGTGATGTTAAGAATTAACTTTATTGCGATTGTTTATACCTTGCTATTTCACTTCTCGAGTATGGCACAATCAACTGATTCTTTAAATTCAACAGAAGTTGCGACAAACTACGGATTGATATTTGAAAATGAATTTGGTTATAGATTAGAGGACAGCTCATATACAGATGCCATCCAATTATTAAATTTGCGAGATAAGGCTCAGGCTATGCAATTTAGATTATTAATCAATAATTCACCCGATGACAATATTGTCTTAATATTCGAGACAATAAAGAAGGGATCTGATTTGAGTGATCCCAGCTGGCTACTGGATTATAATGTAATAAAAGGTTCGATTGCCCAGAACGGAGCTTCACAAGAAGAAATTTATGTTGTACTTTATAATCTAAATCAGAATGGTGGGTTATTACCTGGAGATTACTATAATCTATTCACCGTAAACTGTAGATTAACCAATATGCCTGGTTTACGGAAGTATATTAAATCTTCAATGAAGATTTCCCACGCAGAGGCTAGTACGTTTCAAGGAAATGCAATTGATATTAAATCTTCCCGCGACGAAATTAAAATATTTATAAAAGAAAGGTAGCCGAGTTAGTGAACACATCATTGACAGCAGGGGAGTACAGCTATCAATGGAACGCACAGAATGTAGCAAGTGGTCTCTACATTTATGAATAGAAGACGGAAAAATTTCTATCAGTAAAGAAAATGTTACTCTTGAAGTAATTAGTTAACTAATTCTATCAGTCCTGCTTAATAAGGACGGGATTGCAATTTGATAAAAAGTTTGAGGTTATATGAATTACTTTAATCAACTTAATAATAATTCCTAAAGGAGGGCGCGATATGCGTAAACTATTTACAGTTCTCTCTCTTATACTGCTGTTAGTTACGATTGTTTTTGGTCAGGCAGCTGTGGATATACCATTAACTGCTAGTGATGGTATAGGTTTGATTGATGCATTAGCAATAGGTGTCGATACTTCTGCAACAAATGGTATTGATCCGGGATTAGGTGAAGGTGATCTTCCACCATTTCCGCCGGGAGGTTCATTTGAGGCAAGATTCGATCTAACGCCGTATGCCGGTGAACCATTATCATCATACAAAGATTATAGAAATGCTCCTTCATTACCATTCACCGGAACTGTAGAATATAAGCTGGTGTGGCAATTATCATCCGGAGCCAGCACATTCCAAATAAGTTATAGTTTACCTCCGGAAGTAACAATAAACATCCAGGATCTTTTTGGAGGAATTTTATTTAACAGCGGCACACTATCAGACTCTGGAATTTTTTCAGTTCCGCTTCCATTCATTACTTCGTATGGCGCATATATCACAATGACTGTAGGTGAGCCCTGTCCTGTTACTGAAGCATCCAATCCAAACCCTGTTGATCTTCAAACCAATGTCCAGATTACCGGAACTTCTCTTGAATGGGTGAATGACTCTGGAACCGAGAATATTGAAGTTTGGTTTGGCCCAAATGCAAGAGCTCTAAAAGTGTATGATGGTTCTGTAATAAATTCCTGGCCATTAGGCACTCTTGATTATGGTACAGAATATACCTGGTATGTGGTTAGCCGAAATGCGGAGTGTGGAATTCAAAGTCCGGACTGGACATTCACAACAGTTCCGGATACAAATCTCGTAATTGACAGCATAATTGTTTATCCACAAAATTTAACTAATTGGACTGGTTCATGTAACGTTACTAGTAAAACCCAGGTAAGTTTGGTGCACGGATATAACACCGAAGTTGGATGGATGGTTTTTGACATTACTGCCATTCCAAATAATGTTACCATCAATTCAGTTATCTTTAATGGTTATTTATATGAGAACAGCTGGCCATATTGGTCAATAACACCTATGGGCAATGTTTATCCGGTCACTGATGGTGCTTCTACGGTATTCAACCAGGTAAGCACTCATTCCGCTGAAGGTATTGCATATAGTTTTAATGAAGAAACCGGAACACTAAGTAATGACTGGTTAACCCGTACATTGGGATCTGCTGCAACGCTAGATATGCAAAATTCTCTTTCAAAAAACTGGTTTGCATTGGGAATTCTGGATTTTGATTTCAGCACGAACTATTATGTCAAATTCCATGGTTGGGCTGAAGCTAACAAACCTTATCTAAAAATAATTTATTCCTTCCATGCAGAAACAGCATTTCAATTCACATCTGATGTTGAGCATGGTTGGAACATGGTCTCGATACCAGGCAAGCTCCCCGGAGAACAACTTGTAGATAACTGGTTTCCTTTCAGAGACAATAGTGCAAATGTATTTAAGTTCACTAATGGATATCAGGCCGTAACTACACTGACTCCTGGACCTGGATACTGGATGAAACATTCAGGAACGAGAACATACAACACGGGAGATGAATGGCCGTCAGGAGGTTTATTAAATGTAGTTCACGAACCAATCACTGCCAGTTCGGGATGGAATCTTTTCGGACCATATGAAGAGTCAGTTTCTGTAGCTGGTTTAAATACAATTCCTTCAGGATTGATAATCGGGCTTGTCTACGGATATACAGCTGGATATTTTATAGCCAGTCAGCTCAACCCGGGACGTTCTTATTGGGTAAAACTAACTGCTGATGGACAGATTCTTATTCCCGATGCTTCATTAAAAATTAGTAATGAAGCGACTAACTGGATCCATGATGACTGGGGAAGGATATCCTTCAGTGATGCAGCAGGAAATAATTTTACATTGT
The DNA here is from genome assembly GCA_035293265.1 of Ignavibacteriaceae bacterium. Classification (GTDB taxonomy): domain Bacteria; phylum Bacteroidota; class Ignavibacteria; order Ignavibacteriales; family Ignavibacteriaceae; genus DATDOL01. Next base: position 3,904 of record DATDOL010000129.1, read on the forward strand.
ATGCAGTAAACGGAAACATAGATCTGAGTCTTTATGAATTACCGCCGGCACCTCCGCAGGGAATGTTCGATATAAGATTCGGGAGTGGAAAAATAGCTGAAGACATAAACAGTTCTGTGAAGACAATTGACTTAAGCGGAGTAACATATCCATTAACTGTAAGAGCAGAAGGAATAAATATAAAATTAATGGATGAAACCGGAAGAACCTTAAATGCCGATCTGAAGGATGGAGAAGAGGTAGTACTCAATAGTTCAGCTATTAATAAATTAATGGTAACGGGTGAGCTGGTACCAGCAGTCTATTCACTTGAGCAGAACTATCCGAACCCGTTTAACCCGGCGACAACGATAGAGTTCTCACTGCCGGAAGATGTCAATAGTGTGAAGCTGACAATTTACAATGCACTTGGAGAAAGAGTTGCTGAACTGGTTAACGGAAGCCTGATGGCAGGCAAGTACAGCTACCAGTGGAATGCGAAGGATGCAGCTACAGGAATGTACATATATGAGTTAAGGACAGAGAAGTTTACCGCGATAAAAAAGATGATACTGCTTAAGTAACTCTTTTCAGAATTAATTAAATCCCGCCTGACCAAAAGTTAAGCGGGATTTTTTTTGCAGAGTATGTCAATGGTTGTTGTGAAGGTGAAGTAAGACATTTCTTTTCGCTATTCTGATTAATTATTAAATTCCTTCCATTATCAAATCCTTTTTCCTTATTTTTAATTAGTTAAGTTAGAAAGAATTTATTCGCTTTACTTAATTTTTCAGCAGGTGGTAGTGTCGCATCAATTTATTACCAATCAGGATAAGCTTCTTACAGAAGTTTTTAATAATATCCTCCCCTCATCAAAAGCACTCTATTTCCTTGTAGGCTATTTCTACTTCTCAGGTTTTGAAGAAATTTATAAAAACGTAACTGATAAGAATATCAAGATATTGGTTGGTCTTGATGTAGAAAAAGATTTATTTAACAAAGTCCGTGAATATGAAATTATTGATGGAATAAATCTATCCCGAGGTGATGTTCGCAGGAAATTTAACGATTCTCTGGTCGCAATCTTTAATGATACTGACTTCTTTGATTCATTGCCCAAACAGGAAGCATTCAGAATTTTTATTGAAAAGATTGAAGATGGTTCTTTAGAAATTCGCAAAACACTACACCCCAATCATTCCAAGCTATATCTCTTTGAAAAGAAAGAAGAATTTGCAGAAGGTGGAGAATACCCCGGCACCTTAATAACTGGTTCAAGTAATTTAAGTCATTCGGGTTTACGTGGTCAACACGAGATCAATGTTGTATTCAGGGATGAACATTTTCAGGAAGGTTTAGATTTATTTAACGATCTATGGAGAGATGCAGTTTTAATAGTTGATATAAAAATCTTTGCGGATTTTGATGAGTATGATTCCTTAGAAATCAGTGATGATAAGGAATTGGTTGATATAATATTGAAAAGAATAATTCAGCATTATAGCATAGAATAATGGTAACTGCATTAAAATATAAAATAGAACGCAGAGAAGTTAAACACTCAAGGATTAAAGTAAGTGAAGATTTATCAGTCAGAGTAATAGCACCCATTTCATTCTCTCAAAGAGAAATTGAGTTAATCCTAAAACAAAAAGAAAAGTGGATTGAAAGCAAACTCGCTTATTTTAGTTCACGTAAAAGCCCAATAAAACTTCAAAGAAATCATATCCTGTATTTAGGGGAAAGATACCGCTACTTCTATTACTCAGAATTAAAAAATGAAGTAATCGTAAACCAAAAACATAAAACCATTCGTTCTGGTAAAAATTTGCTTAATAAAGAAATCCAAAATAAATGGTTAAAAAGTGAAGCACGAAAATTAATTCTTGAAAGGCTGGAATATTATTCTACAAAATATCATTTCAACTATAATCGCGTTTTTATTCGCAGTCAAAAATCCAAATGGGGTAACTGTTCGCTTAAGAAAAATCTTTCATTCAATTGGCGTTTAATAAAGACGCCATTATACGTAATTGATTATTTAGTCGTTCACGAATTAGTACATACTCAAATAATGAACCATTCTAGTAAGTTCTGGATGAAGATTAAACTAGTATATCATGAATTTGACAAGTCAATAAAATGGTTATCATCAAATAGTTAATGATAAATCTACAGAATGCCGGATCAAATCTTATACAAATTCAGAAGTTGGACTGATCCCAATCATAAAAGGTGGCTCACAGATCGAGAGGTTTATTTTGCTTCTCCTTCGCAATTCAATGATCCTTTTGATTGTGCTCTAAGCTATAGATATGATTTACTTCCTGAAGTAGAAAAATTAGAAAAATATTATACAATGATTCGAGAAGACCACCCAATGTTAAGCGATGAAGAGGTTAAGAAACACGCTCAGAAATGGATAGAAGAAGGTTTATTGGATAAAGAAAGACTATTGGAAAACAATCGCACAATTATAAAAGATATGATTGATGAAAGAGTTGGTGTTTTATCTTTGACTAAAACAAAAAAACCCATTCTGCTTTGGTCACATTATTCAGACAACCATCAGGGATTTTGTATAGGATATAATAAGAATATTTTATTTACATTTTTCAAATCAAGATATAACACTCCAAAGACTATCCTATCATTGTACCGCGTAAAGATATCACTCCAAGGGAGTATGTTACCTTACCATTAAGCACAAAAGCTAAATTTTGGGACTATGAAGATGAAAAAAGAATTCTTCTTCTTGGTGGATCAAAGGAGTTGACACAAGTTCCACCTGAAACCATCGCTGAGATTACAATGGGTTGTAGGATGTCAGATAGAGGCCAGAAAGAAATAGGGGAATTTGTCATTCGAAATTTACCACATACCTCACTTTATTTAGCGAATACACACGATGAATCTTTTGAGTTAACATTTAAGCAAATAAAATAGTGACTAAACAACGTCACCCCTCAGATTCATCAGAACAAATAGAAGCACAGAAAGAAATTCTTTTGTCGCTAAACAAGTCTCACAACCTTAATCTCAAAAGCAGCAAATTGCTTTTTGAGGACAATCTTTTTCAGAGCTTAATGCAAAAAGCGTTTAAGGGGGAGTTGGTATCCTAAACTCATCCTAATCCTTCTCTTGTTAAGAGAAGGACTTGCTGGAGAAATTAACTTTGCATTTTATAACTTAACAAAAAAAATAATAGTAAGTTTTATATTGACGATAAAGTCTCTCTCTTTGTAAGAGAGAGATTAGAGTGAGTTAAATAATCTGATGTGATAATGAGAAAAAGTATTAAGTTTGGAGAAAGATATTGCTCAGGATATTAATTCAATTAAAAAGATTCTGCCTTAAGAATGAAATCATTTCAAAATAATTATATTGAATCCATTCCAATTACTCATAATGTGTTGCAGACCATCCGATTGATTGGTGAATATAAGGGCAAACAGGATCTGTTCAAGGAGCAATCACCCCAGTTGCTGGAAACATTAAAGCAGACTGCAATAATTCAAAGCATTGAATCATCAAACAGAATTGAAGGCATATCTGCACCGTTAGAAAGAATAAAAGCTATTGCCGCAGAAAAAACAACTCCTGCAAACAGATCAGAACAAGAGATTGCCGGTTATAGAAATGTGCTCAATACAATTCATTCCAGTTTTGAACACATATCTGTTACATCAAATATAGTTTTACAATTTCATAGAGATATTTACGCACTTTCAGCGATACCGGGCGGCAAATGGAAAACCACTGAAAATGAAATCGCAGAAGTTTATCCTGATGGAAGCAAATTAGTAAGGTTCAAACCCATATCAGCTTTTGAAACTCCTGCTGCAATGGATAAGCTGAATACTTTATTTAAAACTGAAATCTATAAGTTACAGCTTGAACCACTTTTAATTATTGCGACTTATGTTTTTGATTTTCTTTGCATACATCCGTTCAAGGATGGAAACGGAAGAATGTCACGCTTGCTTTCACTTTTGTTATTATACAAATCCGGTTATGAAGTTGGAAGATTTATCAGTCTTGAAAAACTGATTGAAGATAACAAAGAGAGTTATTACGATGCGCTTAATAAATCATCTCAAGGCTGGCACGAAGGCAAGCACAATTTAATTCCCTGGTGGGAATATTTTCTTGGGATTTTACTTAAAGCATACAGAGATTTTGAAAACAGAGTTGGATTGATTTCATCCGCTCGCGGTAATAAAACTTCTTTAGTGTTTGACGTTCTAAAAAATATTCAAGGGCAATTTTCTGTAAAGGGTATTCAGAATTTATGTCCGGGTGTCAGTCTCGATATGATCAGAAAAATATTAAGGGAGGAAAGAAAAAAGGGAAATCTTAAATGCACGGAAATGGGTAGAGATTCCAAGTGGGAAAAGATCTAAGTAATATCCTAGTTAACTATGTAATGAACGGTGCTTATTACATAGATGATTGCGGTTTTGAGGTGTTTTCAAAGCTTTTTAAACATTATCACATATACATTAATATGATCATTTAACCAGAATGTGATTACGTTTAATTTGGACAAAGATAAAAACAACTGGCAGATTAAATCTTTGGGTGAGTTATTGACGTCATTAGAATCTGGCGGAAGGGCAACAGGTGGTTCAGTCTCGTATGGTATTCCAAGTATTGGAGCTGAGCATCTTGATGATTTCGGAAAACTTAATTTTAGTTCTATGAAATACGTACCTAAAGATTACTATTATTCCATGAATAAAGGAAAGATTTTCAAAGGAGATATTTTAGTTGTTAAGGATGGTGCAACAACTGGCAAAGTATCATTTATTGATAATGATTTTCCATTTCCAGAATCAGCAGTTAATGAACACGTTTTTATAGTTAGGACAAACAAACATTTGTTAGATCCACAGTTTGCATTTTATTACTTATACTCTTCAATTGGTAAGTTACAAATTCTTACTGATTTTCGAGGAAGCGCTCAAGGAGGTATTTCACGTGGTTTCGTAGATAAAGTTCATCTCCCACTCCCACCACTCTCAATCCAAAAACAAATTGCGGAGATATTAGAAAAAGTAGACACAGCAAAACAAAAACGCCAAGAAGCAAACAAGCTTACAGTTGAATTTCTGCAATCTGTATTTATAGAAATGTTTGGCGATCCGGTGAAGAATCCGAAAGGGTGGGATATGATCCATCTTGGAGAAGTAATCTCTGTCTTAATGGATTATCACTCTAATGGGAGTTATGAAACATTAAGAAACAATGTCAAACTTTTAGATACACCAGATTATGCATATATGATTAGAACTACAGACTTAGAAAAACAAGACTACGAAACAGATGTTAAATATGTTTCAAAGAGTTCTTATGAGTTTCTAAAGAAGTCCAAAATATTTGGTGGCGAAATAATTATAAATAAAATTGGAAGTGCTGGCCAAGTATATCTAATGCCTTATCTGAATAGAAAAGTATCATTGGGAATGAATCAATTTGGTTTGAGGTTTAATGAAAAAGCAAACAACATCTACATTTACTTTTTACTTAAATCTAGTTATGGTGAATCTATTATTAAAAAGAAAGTCCAAGGTGCTGTAACAAAAACAATTACGAAGGAAGCAGTAAGAAGTTTAATAATCCCACTTCCGCCTCTCTCGCTCCAACAACAATTTGCAGAGATAGTAAACAAAACAGAAGCGTTAAAAGAAAAACAAAAACAATCAGAGCAGGAGCTGGAAAATCTTTTTCAGTGCTTAATGCAAAGAGCGTTTAAGGGGGAGTTGGTTTGAACTCATTCCCGAAACAAGTTCGGGACAAGCCTAATCTCGTCAGAGTCCGTTAGACTCTGCCGGAGTCTAACGACCTTCTCTTGCTAAGAGAAGGACTTGATGAAGGAATTAACTTTGCATTTTATATTTTGACGGAAGGAAATAATAGTAAGTTTTATATTGACAATAAAGTCTCTCTCTTTGTAAGAGAGAGATTTAGAGAGAGTTCCAAAGGGTTAATAATTATGTCTAAACATCCTCACCCTTCAGATTCATCAGAGCAAATAGAAGCACAGAAAGAAATTCTATCTATTCTGAATCAAACTCACAACCTTAATCTCAAAAGCAGCAAATTGCTTTTTGAGGACACTCTTTTCCAGGTTGATGGTATTCAATAGATACACTATACGTGTAGTATTTAATTTCATAGCGGTGCGGAGAAAAGATACAATATTCAACTTTTCTTGGCGCAAGAAAAGTTGCAAAAGAACATGCTCTACAAAATAACTGCTAAATTTATTCTTCGTTACGTTAAAAGAAATAAACTCGCTCGCTTTGCTCGCTCAGACAGCATTTCTTTTTTTACACTTCACTCCGAATAAATTCTTGACGCAGTTCTTTTGAGGAGCAGAAAGAATATTAAACAAAACAAAATGACATCAAATAAATTCCGCCTGAAAAATTTGAGTAGCGTAACGTTAAACAGAAAAAACTGTTTGAGGATCCCGCTTTGCGGGAGCCGAGTTTTTTTTCTGTAGTGAAGCGAAGGAAATTTTTAGGAATTTATTTGCAGTCTTGATTTTTTCGTTCTTTTGTATCAAGACAAAAGAACAGAGAGTTATCTGATATCCTGATTCTTTTGATAATTCTGATTGAAAAAATGAATGGCAAGCAATTCAGAAAAATTATTGCCTTCGCAGACGAAGATGCTGCCAGTAGTTTTGCCGGTGGTGAGTCGTGGTATTCAAAGCTTAAAGAACAATTTAACATCGAAATCATTCTTGTCAGCATACCGGAAAGTCTTCGCACTTCTTTAATCGTTGCTCAAGAACGCCAGTACCGGTAAATACAAAAAGCCCCGTAGAACGGGGCTTCGTAACATTTATTAAAACTCTCCTGTAAAATTTTAGAACTCCAGTTTCTTCTTGTATTTCGTTGCGTATACATATACTAGTGTGCTTGCAATGAATATTGACGAGTAAGTTCCGATTAGAATTCCAGCCAGTAAAGTAAAAGCAAATGCTCTGAGAATTTCACCTCCAAAAAATAACAAAACTATAAGCGTTAAGATCACCGATCCGCCGGTTAATATTGTCCGGCTCATCGTTTGACTCAGGCTTGTGTTCACAATATCAAAGAAAGGTCTGGTCTTATGGATTTTTAAATTTTCTCTTATCCTGTCAAACACTACAATAGTATCATTGATTGAATAACCGATTAGTGTAAGAAAGGCAGCGACAATGTTGAGGTCAATCTCAAGATTTAATCCGGGAATTATATCATATAATGCTGCAAATAATCCCAGGGTCACCAATACGTTGTAAAATAAAGCTGCAACTGCACCAAGTGCAAAAATAAATTTAAACCTGAATCCTATGTAGATTAGAATGGCAATTAATGAAAAGAATAAGGCGAGCACTGCATCCTGTTTTAATTCCTCACCTATTTTTGGTCCGATCCTGTCTTCTTTAAGAATAGTGAAATTATTGTCTGATATCCTTGTCCTGAGGTTTTCTTTTATCCAATCTGCAATGCCAACACTGACACGTATTTGAGTATTGGTTAGTTCTTCAGATACTCTGGCTGGTTGAAATCCAGCCTCCAATAGTCCATCATGAATTTTATTTGTCGTGTCGGGATTTTCAAATGAATAAGTTACTGAGTTGTTGGAAGAATCAATTAATTGTCTCGGAACATCCGGCAATATTTTTTCAATTTCCTCTTCTAATCCTGCAATTACTCGCGGATAAATTTGCGGAGGGATGGATTGCTGCTCTGTTCTGATCATAACTCCTGTCTCACCGCCAAATGTTTTAACTTCAACATAACCCAAACCTATATCAGTCATGTACTCTCTGATATTTGCAATGTCAATAGGGTCTTCAAATTGAAGTACGATTTCGCTTCCGCCTTTAAAATCCACTCCAAAATGAAAACCTCTTGCGATTACACTGATAAGTCCGATTAAAAAAAGCCCTCCGGATATCAGATAAGCATATTTTCTTCTGCTAAGAAAATCAAATTGAAAATTTTTAAATATTCTCATAATTAACGAAAACTCCCTATAACTGTTTTATTTATCCAACATTGACTGGTAAATTTTTAGAAATCATTATATCTAACACTAAACGTGCAATCACTAACGCACTAAACAAACTTGCTGCAATTCCAATCATCAGAGTTAATGCGAATCCCTGCACTGGTCCGGTTCCGAACTGGTAAAGAATAATGCCTGTTATAAATGTTGTGAGGTTGGAGTCGATGATTGCAGAATTTGCTCTTTTAAAGCCGCTGTCAACTGAAGCTTTAATAGTTTTTCCTGTTGCTAATTCTTCTCTGATTCTTTCATAAATAAGCACATTTGCATCTACAGCCATACCAATTGTTAAAAGGATACCAGCAATTCCAGGCAATGTAAGTGTTGCGCTAAACCCTGCCAACACACCGAGTGTAAAAAGGACTGTAAATATTAATGCTGCAGCGGCAATCGTTCCTGCCCGTTTGTAATAAATAATCATAAATAATCCTACGAGGATATATCCGAGGACGACTGAAATGAATCCACTGTTTATAGAATCTTCGCCAAGAGATGGACCAACTGTTCTTTCTTCAATAATATCAACAGGTGCAGGAAGGGCGCCGGCTTTAAGAACAATCTCTAAGAGTTTCGCTTCCTGAAGATCAGCCATTCCTTCAATCTGGGATCTTCCGCCAGGAATCTTTCCTCTTACTGATGGAGCCGAGAAAACTAATCCATCGAGCATTATTGCAATTCGTTTACCAATATTCGCTCCCGTGATTCTTGACCATTCAGCAGCACCTTCTGAATTCATCGTCATACTTACAATTGGTGATGAAGTAGTTGGATCAAGCGTTGCTATTGCATCGGTGACTACACCACCGGTTAGCTCAGGTGCTTTGTTAACCATATACATTACATAAATTTTCTGCCCTTCTTGTACAGTTATGTCTTTTGCACTGAATACAAATTCAACATTATTAGGAATTACTTTTTGTACTTCGGGCCTGCTCAGCAAGTACTGGAGTTTAGCTCTTTCATCCTCTTTAACATAAGCGTCGGCACTTCTTCCCTGAGGATCAATCAGTGCAACAGAGAAGAATGGATGCTGCTGCCTGAATTCCTCTTCGGATAAATCCTGGTTTGAAAGAGTATCATCAGCCGCAAGAGTGTCTCCCTCCGCCAGAGTTGTATCTTTAATTTCATTATCTGTAACATTTTCACCCAGAGTATCACTCTCGAGGTTTGCATTTCCTGCAAGTAAATCATCAATTTTTTGCATAATTGTAAAAGTAAAATCAGGTTCTCTGACAATTCTGAATTCCAGTAATGCAGTTCCCTGCAATAGCTGTTTTGCTTCTTCTTCTCTGCTTACACCGGGTAATTCAACGATAATTCTTCTACCGCCCTGTCTTTGAATCGAAGGTTCGGAAACTCCGTATTGATCGACTCTGTTCCTGATGATTTCCATCGCACGTGTTACAGCATCTTCAGCATCTTCCTTCAGTTCACTTATAATTTCGCTGTCGTCTTGTCTTATAGTACCAAAGTACCTGCTCAACCTTATTCCTTTTTCTGCAAGTTTTCGTCCAAGAATATCGACCACAGATTCCTCCGTTAAGTCTGCTTCTTTTACCGCTTCTTCAAGTGCTGATTTAAAAATATCATCAGGATTATTGGCAAGTTTTAACAGTAATGATCCCGTATTAACCTCGAGGACAACTCTCATTCCGCCCTGCAGATCCAAACCCAGCTTAATTCTTTTCTCCCTGTTCTTGGTAATGTCGGGGTCAGCTGTTAAAATGCTGTCTTCTGCTATCCGTAAAAATTGATCAACCTCGGCTTTGGTTAAAGATGAGTCCTTTGCAGTAATATCATTTCTTTTATTTTCGAGTGCCTGGTTAATATCCTTAATATTTTGATAATCAACATAAGTTGGATATAACAGGTAAACTGATAACGCAATAGCACCTACGATTAAAATAATCCGTAATCTGAATTCTTTCATAAGTTAGTTTGATTTTAATTGAGTGTGAAAAATAAATTAACTAACAAAATTAGGATTAAAACCTTAGATAATCAATAAATTATCGATAGTTACAGCTTGGGGGAAAGATTGAGTGATCGGTTAATTATTCTATCATCAAACATATTCAACGATTTTTTTTACGAGCCGTGTAAATTTATCATTTACTTTTGCAGCCATTTCAGTAACCTCGCTGTGATTTAATTTTCTTTCTGAAATTCCTGCAGCCATGTTTGTAATGCAGGATATTGATGCAACTTCAATTCCATATATTGCAGCCAAAACGGCTTCATGAACAGTAGACATACCAACGGCATCTGAACCGAATTTCCTCATCATTTCTACCTCTGCCGGCGTCTCATAAGTTGGTCCTTTTGTAAAATGATAAACACCAACTTTTAGATCAACATTTTCTGCATCTGCAGCTTTTTTAATTTTTGTGCTAAATTCCTTTGAAGGAAAATTAACGAAGTTTTTTTTGAATTGATAAGTTGGTGACCCGATCAGCTGAGTTAATTCTTTTTTGATATTTATACCATTAAATGATTCTGCCAGCATTAAATCACCCGGTTGAAAATTTCTGTTAATTCCTCCCGCAGCATTTGTAAGCAATAAGTTTCTACAGTTTAATATTTTTGTTAGAAAGGCAGGAAGTACACACTCACTTATAGAATATCCTTCGTACAAATGAATCCTTCCCTGGAAAAGTAATATTTTTTTATCTGAATATTCTGCAAAGTGAATAAGTCCTGAATGACCTTCAACAGTCGAGGAAGGATAACCGGGAATTTCATTTGTCGGAAATGATTTTATTATTTGAACAGCTTGTGCGAAATTACCTAAGCCGCTTCCAAGCACAATAGCAATATCGGGTGTGAAATTGATTTGATGGTTAAAGTAATCGATCGTCTTTTCGTATTTAAAATTAAGATCAATCATCTTGAAGATTACGAAAAAAGCATTCCAGCAAGAGTAGCGGTCATTAATGTTGCCAATACGCCTCCGATTACTGCTTTAATCCCCAATGCAGCGATATCAGCCTTTCTATTAGGGGCTAAAGGTCCTATTCCTCCAATTTGAATTGCGATCGAACTGAAGTTTGCAAATCCACATAAAGCATATGTTAACATTAATATACTTTTTTCATTAATAATTTTCCCCATCTCAACAAGAGTCCCCATTTCTGTGTAAGCAACGAATTCATTAAGAACAATCTTTACACCGAGCAAGCTTCCGAAACTAAGAGCATCCTGCCAGGGAACACCAATTCCAAAAGCAACAAACTGAAAAACCAAGCCGATCAATACCTGAAAGTTCAAAGGCTGTCCGAAATTTTCTTTGAAGTAATTATTTACTCCGATAATATTACCAAAACCGCTCAGCAAATAATTTATTAATGCAATTAGCGCAATGAAAGCAAGCAGCATAGCACCAACGTTTATTGCAAGCTTCCAGCCATCAGCTGCTCCATTCGCAGCCGCTTCGATTACATTTGAACCATTCTTTTCGATGTTAACTTTTAAGGTCCCTTTTGTTACCGGCTCACCGGTTTCGGGAAATAATATTTTTGAAATCACAATTCCTGCAGGTGCTGCCATCACGCTCGCACCTAGCAGATGTGTTGCAAACATCTGCTGTGCTTGTATTAATGGAATACCGTGTTTGATTGCATATGCTGATCCCAAAATCTGAACATATGCAGCCATTACACCGCCAGCAATAGTTGCCATTCCCCCTACCATAATGGTCAGAAGCTCGCTTTTGGTCATATCTTTCAGGAATGGTTTGATCATCAGTGGAGCCTCTGTTTGCCCGACAAAAACGTTCGCAGAGTTTGAAAGAGATTCTGCACCACTTGTTCCCAGTGTTCTTGCCATTATCCAGGCCATCCCTTTAACGATTAACTGCATTATTCCAAGGTAATAAAGAACAGACATTAAACTTGCAAAAAAGATTATTGTTGGCAGTACCTGGAAAGCGAAGAATGATCCAAGACTACCTTCTGAGCCCGGTGGATTTGCAAGATCCCCAAACACAAACCGCGCTCCTTGCGATGTAAAATTCAAAACTAGAACGAAGAAATAACTTATCCAATGAAAAAAATCTTTAGGCCAGCCAAGAGGTTCAAAGAATGTACGAAGGTCTTCACCTTTTAGAATTAGAATTGCGAAAAATATTTGGAGAGCTAACCCTCCAAAGACCAATCTCCAGCTAATTTTTGTTTTATTATTGGATAGTAGAAATGAAATTCCTATTAAAATTACAATCCCCAGTAATCCTCTTAGAACAGAAATAATATCCATATTAAGTTTTATCCTTCTTCCGGAATGTAATGGCATTTACGGCAGCGTGCTTCATAAATATCTGCAGCACCGACAATGACTCTCTCCGATTCAGTTATTTTCCGTTGGGTTTTATCAGCGGGATTTCCGCAGACAACACATATTGCAAGCTGCTTGGAGATGTATTCGGCAACTGCTAATAATTGAGGAACCGGTTCGAACGGAATACCCCGGTAGTCCTGGTCTAAACCTGCAACTATAACTCTTTTGCCTTTAAGAGCAAGTTCGTTACAGATCGAAACAATCTCTTCTCCAAAAAATTGTGCTTCATCAATTGCAATAACCTGTGCATCTCCGGATAATTTTCTTATATCATTAATATCTGAGATTAAAATTGATGGAAGAGACTGATCATTGTGTGAAACAATTGATGAATCCGAATAGCGGTTATCAATCAAAGGTTTGAAGATCTTAACTTTTTGTTTTGCTATTTGTGCTCTTCTAAGCCGGCGGATCAGCTCTTCAGTTTTTCCGCTGAACATACAACCGGTTATTACTTCAATCCAGCCGGTGTCTTTTGGTGTTGCGTGTGTTGGTAAATCAACCATAAGTTAAGATAAAAGTAAAAAGATAAAAGTTAAAAATGTTATTTAAGATCTTTGTCTCCGAATGCGAAAGGTAAAAGTTCAGATGTTTTCCTGACAACGTATTCGCCTTTTGAATTGGCCATAATCACATCAATTTCTCCGCATATATCGCTGATAACCTGTCTGCAGGCGCCACAGGGAGAAATAAAATCTTTGGTATCACCTGAAATAGCAATTGCTTTAAAAATTCTTTTACCTTCTGTTACTGCATTAAATATCGCAGTTCGTTCTGCACAAATTGTTAAGCTGTATGAACTGGATTCGATATTACATCCTTTAAAGATCTGATCCTTATCGGTTAGGACTGCAGCACCGACATGAAAATTAGAATAAGTAGGCATCGCATTTGCTTTTGCTTTAATCGCTTCGTCAACGAGAAATTTATAGTCCATCTGATTTTATATTCCCTTCAATCAAAAAATAATTTATTTGAGTATGAATTCAAAAATTTATAGATCATTTATTAATGAGAATGACTTTCCCATTAAAATTTTTATTTCCACTTTATCCCTCGAAACTTTGCATCAAAAAAATGAATAACTATAAATATCTCATAAGAAAGCTGTAGAAATACTATTTCGTACCATCTGAACTTATATCCGATTTTTTTTTGATTTAATTTAACAATAATCTCATCAGCAATTATTTTCAACGGCAGGATCAGAAGAAAGTTTATATTAAATATTGCCAGTAAAGGAGAGAAGAGAAAAAATAAGTTGACGGAATGCCAGATCGTTAATATAATCTGATGCCTGAGTAAATAATGAAAAGAAGACTGTGTGTGCCTGCTTCTCTGTGAAAGATAATCGTTTAGAGATTTTTTTGTTCGTGAATAAACGAATGATCCTTCCTCTGTTACAATCCCAATCTTAAGTTTATTCTTGACTGCTTCCCTGATTAAAAGATCATCATCACCGCTAATAGTTTCAAATGTCTTTGAGTAGCCGTCAATCTTTTCAAAAGAAGATTTACTGAAGCCAAGATTTCGTGCTGCTGCTGTAAACGGCAGCCCGGCATTCGCAAAAGAAAATGATAAAATAAAACTTCTTAAATTTTCAAAACAAGAAATTTTGTTGATGAAAAAATTCTCTTGTATGAATGGAGCAAAACCAAAAATAAATTCAAAGCCCTCGTTAAATTTGATAGAATAACACTTAAGCCAGTTTTTTTCCGGAAGACAATCGGCATCTGTAATCATAATGAACGGGTATGAAGCTCTACTGATTCCATAGCTCAAAGCCTGTCTTTTTCCCTTTATCCCGGGATCAGGATTCCGGAATACTTTTAGAAAATTATATTTTGCAGCTGCTTCCAGACAGACGTTAAAAGTTTCATCGGATGAGTTATCATCAACAATGATTACTTCAAACAACTCGCTTGGGCAATCCAGTTTCTCGATCGATCGAAGCAATTGCGGTATGTTCCCGGCTTCATTTTTTGCGGCTACTATAATTGAAATTCTGACTTGACTAAGAGAATTTTTTACAAGTTCATTATCATTTTTACTTAATCTTTTCCTTATTCGGAGTAAATAAATCAGAAATGTGTTGAAAAGAATTAGTATGATAATTGTTAAAAGTATAAGAATCATTTCTTAAAGCAGCGGATAAGTTTTAAGTTTTTTTCTGAAATGGTGCTTTGAAAATACTCATATTAATATTTAATAATAAAACTCTCTGCTTATTGCATTTTAACTTGGTAAATATTTAAGTTTGTACTTAACTAAGTAAAGCAGGTTTTCAAAAGGGTAGCAGGAGTAGTCCAAAATAGTTTATATCATTTTGCACACGCGAAATTCATTTCAGTTTATTAGTAAAGGTAATTAAGATAATACTAATTGATTAATACTTCGGTCAAAAATATTTGTACGGGTTTTATCCCGGGAATAATTCTTTTCTTCTGTACCTCCCCAGATGAAATACGATTCAGGGAAATTAGAAACAGGTTTTCTGATAATAATAGCTTAATTAATTTCAATCATTCACTCTATTAAGGAGAATAAATGAAAAAACATTCAACATTGTTTTGGGTATTGTTTTTAAATCTTTGTTTGCTAGGATTTAATACTTTTGCCCAGGATGGACGGATAGCTGATGACAGGATCTGGTCGATTGTTAATATCGAACCTGTTGGTCCCGGTCAGATTGATCCGAATTTTAAATGGGATGATTCACCAAAAAGTCCGCAGCACTACTTCTTTGAGAGCGGTGGTATTACTGTTGGTCCAAACTTCAGACCTAGACCAACCACAAATTCAACTCAATCAGAATTGAGTATTGATGTTCATCCATCAAATCATAATATAGTTTTCTGTTCAGCTAATGCCAGCAACTGGCCATTTACAACCTTCTATGGAACAGGTGTTTATTGGACTCTTGATGGCGGAACGAACTGGACAACTTTTGATCAGCCTCCATTCGGTTCGAATTCAGGAGATCCTGCGTCTGTTATTGGTACTGATGGACGGTTTTATGAAAACTATATCACTAATTCATTGGGAATGGGAGTCTCAGTTTCAACAAATAACGGTGTAAATTGGACAACACACAGCGTAGCACCAAACCCGGGGCAGGTTGCTGATAAGAACCACTATATGGTAGATAAAATTGCTTCAAGTCCATTTCTCAACAGATCATACTGTACGTGGACAGATTTTGGAGGAGCGAATGATGGTCATGCAGTCGTAAGATATTCAACAAATTTTGGAGTCAACTGGTCATCAAGTATTAATCTTTCTAACACACTTTCACCCGGCAGCCATGCTCAGGGTGTTAATGTTCAGACCGGACCAGGCGGTGAAGTTTATGTTACCTTTGCTATTTATGATAACTGGCCGACAGGTGAAGATGCAATTGGGTTTGCTAAATCTACAGATGGCGGAGTCACCTGGACCCGGAACAGAATTTATGGCGCTTTAACTCCAAACGGTAATTTCAATTTTGGAATTAGAGGTTTTTTTGCAAACAAAAACGGAATAAGAACGGCTTCATTCCCCTCAATGGCTGTTGACAAGTCTGGTGGTCCTAATAATGGTAATATTTATATAACCTGGCCTCAAAGAGGTGTTTCACCGGCAGGAAATGATCCTGATATTGTCTTAATAAAGTCAACGAACGGCGGAACAACATGGTCTGCACCTATCAGAATAAATGATGACCTTATCAACAATGTTAAGGATCAATATTATCCATGGGCCACTGTAGATCAATCTAACGGTCGTGTATCACTCGTATGGTATGACAGCCGTGATGTGCCTAATAACCAGGCTGAAGTTTTTATGGCTCATTCTGTTGATGGTGGAAATACTTTTATT
>DATDOL010000130.1:0-2921 GCA_035293265.1 Ignavibacteriaceae bacterium
TTTGATGCCGGCTGGAACATTTACACCATCAACTTTAATTTCTTTTGTTGTACATCTCAAAAAGTCGGGCTCATAAAAATGAACTTTCAGTTTAACAATTTTCTCTCCCTTTTCATCTTTTCTCACTCCTTCAACATGTCCGAAGATTTCAAACTCTCCCCTGACCCAGCCCTGAGGATGTTCTTTTGGAGAAAATTTATCGGGCATTTTCTCTTTAGCAGACGCTGCCGATTCAATAAGAATATCAACCATATTTTTTTTCTTTGAAGCTTTCCAGTCTTTATTAAAACCATCTGACCAATCACCGCCATCAACAAATTTACCACCGCTTCTGTAAGCATCAGAGTAGCTTAGTTCAGTTTTGCCGGAACTTGTAAAAACAGAAACAACATGTTCCGCATTAAATAATTCATCGAGGAAAGCACCGCTATGGCAGGAAAAAATGACAACACTGATCTTGCAACAGCATTCGTCAGATGCTGTATCAAGCCACCTTCTGAGCTCATCCGGTGTAACTTCCGACTCATCCTTTGTAAAATGGAATGAGTAGTTGCTTTTTCCACCTCCTCCCTCACCATGCCCTATCAAATATAAAACTACCTCATCGCCGCATTTGCAATGAAGATTCTCGAGCTTCTTTTTTAAATCTGCTTTGTGCTCTACCTTACTCGTGTCGCTGTTTTTATCTTTATCTTTCATTGCATCCATTGCATCCTGGACTCGTTTGTCAAGCAGCTTATCCATTTCTGTATCTTTTTTACCAGGTGAATAACCGCCATCGACAAAAATTCCTATTGTTCTACCCTGGGGAAAAACAGAAGTAATTAAGAGGATATAGAAAAGTAAAAATATTTTTAATGTAAGTCTTTGCATCTGGTTTATTTCAAATTGACAGATGAATAAATGAGCAGGTCGGGATTTTCAAGCTCTTCATCACTCATCCATAAAGACGCGCCATCAACTACAGGCCACCAATTATAAGTTTCAATTTTGTAATCACCAGTTTCAGCATCAATAAAAACGTATCTTGTTTCATGTTCAAAAAATGCCTGGGGTGAATCATTTATCCATCCGAACCAAACGGGTTTTTCAATTGTCTTTACCAAATCATCACGGCTGTATGGATAATAAACAGAACCCGAATCCGCAGCAGTCATACCTAGAAATGCTGTAACATCATGATCCAGTGTCGGAGGAACAATAACTTTTTTTATGATGATGTCAATCGCTTCCTGCCTAGTGATGTTATACCGTGACAGACCAGATTCTTGTTTATAAATGAATGACCAAACTTCGCTGTAACCATTATTAGATCCGATTGGGTTTCCATTCTCATCCACTGATTGTACACGCCAGACATATTCTTTACCATCGATCAACTCGGATGCAGAAACCGGATAAGTAAGCATTGTGTGTGTTACTGTTGTGATGTAGTATGCATAGTTCATTTCAATAGCTTCGTAATCAGACTGCATACCTAGTCTCTCAACCATTTTAAATATATAATTCACCCTTTCTCCCGGTAGAATTGCTGCCAGCCAAATGAACTCAGGGTATTTTACATTTAATTCTGAATCATTGTCGGGCGATATTAAGGTCGGCGGTGACATTAAGTTAATTGAATGCCTGATACACTGAAATCCGAGCTCAGTTTCTGTTCCGCTTTCAACAGCATAAACGCAAATCTCATAATCGCCGGATGGAAAATTTCCGGTCCTGATAATGCTTTGTTCATATTTAGGATCAGGATTTGGATAATCAACACTCACGCTAAGCTCATGATAGCTGGCTGCAGTGAAAATTTTAGTTCCGGGTGGAAGCACGAATGTTTTGCTCTTGCCCGATGCAATTAATCCTGCTTCTGTTTCTGTTAAAGTTCCGTTAAGATAAACTGAATAAGTATTACTCGAAGAATTAATCAACGTCAATTTCCATAGGTCCTCTGTTTTCAATTGATTGAAAGGAGGCTGCTGAACGATAACCTCGATCTGGGCATTGAGATGAGAATTAAATGACATAATAAGAGAAAGCAATATGAAATATTTTATAATCTTACTTTTGATGTATTGGATTCCAGTCATTGGAAGAAATTTGTTGCCCTCAAATTTAATTTGATTCGCTTAAAAATAATCCGGGTAACTGCCGGATAAACCAGACGAGAAGAAGCAGAACTTCGAGGCTATAATAATTCTTAAATTTGTCAAACACAATAGTTCTCAATAACTTAAACTTTTTGAAATCCCTGCCCGGAGAATAAATTCCTCTCTCGCACCGTAAACAATTACAGCTTCCCTGTAAAAATTTTGATTCAGACTGATGAATAGATCCCCCACCTCCCAAACAGCAATTCGTGAGGTAAAGTAGATCCCGGATTTTGTATTTCGTTCAGCTTCGCTGACGTAATTTATTCCTATGGAATTTCGCCAGAGATTAAAAAATATATAGCCTGCAGAAAAATCTATAATTATAGTTGAATAATCGGCAGGACTGTATTCTATATACCCCAGGCTGCCTGAAATTGAAAGTGGAAAAGTGAATAACAAATTCTCACTTACCGTAATGTTGAACAATGAGAAATTGTTTGTTTCTATGTTCGATGTACTGCTCTGAATAAGAAAGACAAGGTTAGTTGAACTGGTCAGATAATCTTCAAAAATATTTAAACCCGTCATCAATGAGAACACGTGTGCACTATTTTCGGCGATGAAAGAATCTGTTTTCAAATCGTTCGAAACAAAATTAGGACGATAATCAATGATAATATAAGGAGCGTCCTTAAAATTTATTTTAAGATTGAAGCCATATTTAGAATAAGTTGAAGTTGAGCTGCTCTGTGAAATAAGATTGTTCCGCTCTCTTGCAAACTGAACAGTAAAGCTTACGATCCTGTTGAACAATATCTGGTTGAGTTTAACATCAAA